>CAKZKB010000346.1 GCA_937121005.1 uncultured cyanobacterium
ATCTCAGAAAGCGAACTGGCCCGCACCCGCAACCAAAAACTCGGTTTCGTGTTCCAACAGTTCCATCTATTACCGCAACTGAGCGCCCTAGAAAACGTGATGCTGCCCATGGCCTATGCAGGCGTACCGGGAACGGAACGACGCGATCGCGCCACAGAGGCCTTGGGGCGCGTGGGTTTGAGCGATCGCCTCCACAACCGACCCAACCAACTCTCGGGGGGACAGCAACAGCGCGTCGCCATCGCCAGGGCGATCGTCAACCGTCCAGTATTGTTACTCGCCGACGAACCGACGGGGGCATTAGATACCCAAACCACCCAAGAAGTCATGAATATTTTTGCCGAACTGAATGCGGCGGGCATTACCATTGTCATGGTGACGCACGAACCAGAAGTCGCTCGCCTGACGCAGCGCATTATATGGTTCCGCGACGGGGAAGCAATTCACAAGCATTTGACTCCCGAGGATCTGCATCAAGAGGCATTTTAATCGGTTTTATACCATTTTTCAGAATTCATGCAACAGAGCGGAATATCTATGTAGGGGTGATTCGCGAATCACCCCTACAATTGTCGCGAAATGGTATGTATCATTGGGGAATGGGAGAATCCGCAGATGAATTTTTCCCATCTTCTGTTGCGGTTGCCATTGGCCGTGCGTAGGGCAAACCCTGCCGAGCAAATGCTTTTTTGGCCCGCCGGACGAGATCGGTTTGATAGACGAATTCATCGCGAGCATCCATAGGATACGATTTGAGTTTAAAGTGAGTTGACCACTGTTCTTCTACGACGATCGCCGTTACGGGTAACTTGAGTTGCGTGTAGCGACTGCTGTAGGCGGCTTGATATAAAATGCCGATAACTTGTTCGACATCGACATTGGGATCGAAATAGAAATGCGTCACAACCATGGCTTCTAAGTTACCACTGTTGGCGCTCGAAATGGTTTCAGTCCAGATTTTATTGTGGGGAATGGTGACTAAATTATCGTTGGGGGTTTGGATCTGGATGCTACGCAAACCGTAACCGACGACTTCCCCGTAGTCATCTCCGATTTGAACGCGATCGCCGACGCGATAGGGGGCTTCAAACAAGGCGACAATTCCGGCGATAATCGAACTAATATAATCTTTGAAGGCAAATCCTAAAGTGACCGCGATCGTCCCGGTTAAGGCAATTAAATTAACTTCTGAGAAATTGATGAGCAAACTCGATAAGTAGTTAACCGCCAAAATCAAAATAAATCCTTTCCAAAACGGAACGGACTGTTTGACGAGCAGGCGAAACCTTCGCGGAACCCGTTCGGAGATAAAATTGGTCAGAACTTGAATCAATTTGATGCCGCCAAACGTAAATACGAGGGTTAAGATGACCTTAAAAATTGTCCACCCCGTCAAGTCAGCGAACATCTCTTCGGAGAAGTTCTCAGCTTCGACTAATTGCGCGATCGGCAAGCAGACAGAAAAAAGCATACTATTTTCCCAAAAAAACGCACCCTTTGCGATCGGGCGATCGCCGTTTGTCCCTACAAATATATCTCGATTTTTTAGCAAGTCGAAAAGCATTATTATACTTCTCCCGTAAAAAAGTTGTTGTTTTCCAGTTCTGTCTTGATTCTAAGATAATAGATAGGATGAACGGCAAGCAAGTTATTTTCGATACAAATGGCTTCTTTCTGTAGCAAAATTTGAATTCGAGGGCGAATGAGGCTTTCCGGTTCGCCAAAACTGAGCGCTAAATGAGGTAGACTAATGCGATCGTGAATGAGAATCGAGTGTAGCAAATAGCGATCGATCGCTTCGAGTTCGGGCAAACTCGGCGCTTGCGGCGCAACTCTTTCGATATCGGTGAGATCGATCTCGCGATCGTCGTCAAACTGTTCGATTTTTTCTTGGGGAAGACGAAGCGATCGCAGCCACAAGCAAGCCGCAACCTGACTCAAACCGCGAGATTTTTCGGCGAGGGTATCCCAGTTTGTTTGATAGCGATCTGGTAAGACATCATTCGATTTTACCTCTGGATGAGAGATGGTATTCTCAACTGTATCTAACCACTGACAAAGGTTTTTTGCATCGAGTTCGGGCAGCAGACAAACGCGCTCGATATAAGCACCGATCTGGCAGACATAATCGAGAAATTGCCAACTCCAAGTCGTACAACCCGCAACCCAAAAAAAGGAGCGATCGCGGGCGATCGTATCTCGCAACCGTTCGATGCTTTGCCAACCGCCAATACAGCGTAGAAAGCACTGAGATAAATTGGGAATAACCAACACCGTGCGTCGCGCGGCTAAAATGTCCTCATCTGATTTTTCCCCATTGTTATTGCGGCGATCGATCGCCACATTTTCCCGTTGCAGCGCTCGATCGATCTCTTCGAGAAGTTGTAAAGGATCGTCGGGACGATGGCAACAGGGCAATAAAGTGATAATGTCGATATCGCTGGCATCCCACTCTTGCAAAGCACCTTCGATCGCCCCCACAAGCGGTTCGACTGGACTGGCGACGATCGCCAAACTGTTCTCAGCATCGAGATTGTTTTGCCAAGTTTCCACGCTAGAGGCGATCGTCTCGCGCACGGTTGTTTCGTAAACAGAAGGGACGGGTAACGCCTGGATTTTCCGTTCTAACTCCAACGCCATCGCTTCTGGCAATTCGCCAAGGCGATCGTCCTCAATATGGGTGGCTTCCTTGGCTTGCGAAAACCAAGAACGAAGTTTATCGAGAATAAATTCACCCTGAAAATCTGCCATTTCAACGAACAATGAGCAA
The DNA here is from genome assembly GCA_937121005.1 of uncultured cyanobacterium. Lineage (GTDB taxonomy): Bacteria > Cyanobacteriota > Cyanobacteriia > Cyanobacteriales > Geitlerinemataceae > CAKZKB01. The sequence continues at coordinate 2,771 of CAKZKB010000346.1, forward strand.
TGAACAATGAGCAATACCTCTTGTCTCCCCCTCTCCTTGTCCCCTAATCCCCTAATCCCCCAATCCCCAATTAGGCCTCAGACTTGGCCGCTTTCGCCTCAAATTTCAGCAAGGCGCAACGGTGTAGGGCTTCTTGTAAGGCTTCGGCACGCACGGGTTTGCTGATATAATCGTCCATGCCGGCTGGCAAACATTGGGCGCGATCGCTTTCCATGGCTCCGGCTGTCATCGCCACAATTTGAGGGCGCAGATCCTCTGTCCACCCTTGGCGAATGCGGCGGGATGTTTCTAAACCATCGAGTTCTGGCATTTGTACGTCCATCAATACCACGTCGTAGCGAATGCAGCGCAGCGCGTCGAGAACTTCCACACCATTAGAAGCCACATCTGCCCGATATCCCATGCGATCGAGCAGGCGCAATGCTACCTTTTGATTAACAGTATTGTCCTCAGCCAGCAACAGGCGTAACGGGAAGCGTTTTCCTAG
>CAKZKB010000347.1 GCA_937121005.1 uncultured cyanobacterium
CGGTGTCCAGTGTCCAGTTAAATCCTTGTACCCTCCCTAATACCTAAAACCTAATCCCTAATACCTACTTCCTCGCACCTCATACCTCGCACCTCCCCCCTCATACCTAAATCACCGTTCCGCGCTCGATCGCGGCATTTTTGAGAATCACAACAATACCGTCGCGAATGTAGAAACCAAGCTCTTCGCGATTGGCTTCATCAACGTTATCCTTGTTGATGATTTGGACATCGCGACCGATACAGGCATTTTTATCGACGATCGCGCCGCGAATGGTGGTGTTCGCACCAATTCCGATGGGCACTTTAGGACGATCGTCGTCTGCTTGTTGTTCGGGTAGCGGTTGGTAGTAGTCGGCTCCCATAATTAGGGTATCCTCGATCGTGCATCCAGGGCCGATGCGCGTGCGAATTCCCAACACCGAATGATGGACGCTACATTCTTTGAGAATGCAACCTTCGCCGATAATTGACTCGGTAACGCGAGAATCGAGCAATTTCGTCGGCGGTAAATAGCGAGCCCGCGTGTAGATGGGTGCGTCTTCGTCGTAAAAACTAAACGGCGGTTTCGGCTGGCGCGTCAGAGCCAAATTGGAGCGATAGAACGCTTTAATCGTTCCGATGTCTTCCCAGTAGTCATCGAACAAATAGGCTTGCAGGTTATAATCTTTGGCCGATGCGGGGATGATTTCTTTCCCGAAATCCGTGCGATCGGGAGATTGCTCCAGCAAGTCGATCAAGACCTCTTTTTTGAAGACGTAAATCCCCATTGAGGCGATGTAGGGCTTTTCCTTGGCGCTCTCGGCATCGAGGCCTAACGTGGTAGTATCCACCTGCATGGCTTTGAGTTCGTCGCCTTTGGGTTTTTCGGCAAAATCGATAATGCGCCCGTCGCTGTTAATTTTCATCAAACCAAACGACGAAGCTCGTTCTTCATCAATGGGCACCACCGACAGGGTGACATCGGCTCCCGTGTCGCGGTGATGTTCGACGAACAAGCTATAGTCCATGCGGTAGAGGTGATCGCCAGACAAGATTAAATACTCGTCCGCTTCCGACTCGCGCAGCAACCATAAATATTGACGCACTGCGTCGGCTGTTCCCTGGAACCATCGGGGGTTATCTTCCGTTTGCTGGGCCGCCAGCACTTCCACGAAGCCATCGGTGAAGCCGGAAAAGCTGTAGGTGCGGGAAATATGGCGGTTGAGCGATGCGGAGTTAAACTGGGTCAGCACGTACATCTTCATGACACCGGAGTTGATGCAGTTGCTGACGGGAATATCGATCAAGCGATACTTACCCGCCAAGGGGACGGCGGGTTTGGCTCTGAGTTTGGTGAGCGGATACAGGCGCGTCCCCGCTCCGCCTCCGAGTCTGATACCTAAGACTTTTTTCACAACGGGACCTCGCTAACGGCTGGGGCTGGTTTCCGTTCGGGTCGAAAACGGAGGTCAACCCTAGTGTTTAGTGTCCGCTTGTCTGGAACCGTTGACAAGGGGGGTAGGGGGGATTCTTGTCTTCTACCGATCTGGGGAGGGAAAAATGGGGCCAGATTTGTAGGGGGATGCGCGAATCGCTTTCCTGTTCTACCGCAGTCGATCGCAGTTCTCATAAAGAGTGTCAACGGGACAACTAAAGTTTAGGCTGGCAATTTCGAGGCGATCGCCCCCTCGATAAATTTCGGGCGACCAAAAGCGATCGTTTTGCCGGGAAAAGCGTTCGACAAGCGGGCGATCTTGATGTACGAGAATATAGTCTTCTAGAGTATCGGTCGCTGCGCTCCAATTAAAAATTAAAAATTAAAAATTAGAAATTTTAAGCTCCTGGCTTTAGACACTTGCCCTGAGCTTGTCGTTGGCTTAGCCTGCGCGTAGCCCATAAGGTGAGGTCTTAATTCTGAACTCTGAACTCTGAATTGGAGCGAAGCGACTGAGGCGTTCGAGTTCTAGGTACTCTTCTGGTCTAAAGTAAGCGTGGCTGCGATTGACAACCATAGGGCGATCGCTTAAACAACAAAAATGTTGTCCGAGTTAAAAATAATTATTGACCTATGATACACCATTTTCTCGACAATGCCACCCTCAATTCGTTGACTCAATTTGACAGGATAAAAATTGGAGGAAATTATAAAGATTCGTAAACTGAACCTTGACGATCGCCCCCACAAGCTGAGAAAATAACCTACGATTGCCCGGACGATCGCACCTTCGGGTGGCAATCTGAGAATCTAAAATCCAAACTCTAAAATTGAAATGACCGTCACTCCCGCTTCCGCCCCGACAACCGCTACGGCGACACCGCCTTCTGACTCCACCGATCGCGTCAGTCACTTCGCTCAAAAGTTACAAGACGATATTTGCAGCACCCTAGAAAAACTCGATGGCGGCGCGACGTTCAAAGAAGATGCTTGGGAACGTCCCGGCGGTGGTGGCGGTCGATCGCGCGTCATTGCTAACGGCAACATTTTCGAGCAGGGGGGCGTAAACTTTTCGGAAGTCTGGGGCGATCGCTTGCCCCCCTCCATCCTCAAGCAGCGCCCGGAAGCCGAAGGTCACGGCTTCTACGCTACCGGAACCTCAATGGTACTGCACCCGCGCAACCCCTACGTGCCGACGGTGCACCTCAACTATCGTTACTTTGAAGCCGGCCCCGTGTGGTGGTTTGGTGGCGGTGTAGACCTGACCCCGTACTATCCCTTCCCGGAAGACGCGGCCCACTTCCACAAAACTATCAAAGCCGCCTGCGACGAACACCATCGCGAATATTATCCCACCTTCAAGCGCTGGTGCGACGAATACTTTTACCTGAAGCATCGCGACGAAGCGCGGGGGATCGGCGGTGTCTTTTTCGACTACCAAGACGGTCGGGGACAATTG
>CAKZKB010000348.1 GCA_937121005.1 uncultured cyanobacterium
CAGTGGCGACGGATTTAACAGAAGCGATCGCCACACCAGCAGCGATCGACTTCATCGATACCCGGACGCTAACCCCCGGACAATCCTATACGGTATCGGGATCCTACAGTCGCGAAGCCGCCTTCAACAGCGCCATGGGATTCTATCGCCTTTTAGACCTTTCGGGGGCAGTCCGCGATCCCCTCACGGGTAACGTTGTTGCCCCTGGAGACTCGGGATATACTGAGGCGGCGCTGCACGACTCCAACCGCCTTCTCGATGCAAATGCGACGCTAACGGCAGAGAATCTACAAACGGCGCGTTTTTCTTTTGACATCCTCGGAGGCGAATTATACGCTCCCTTTTTGCGGGTGAATGTAGAAGATGCCAACAGCATCGATCGCGTTTATTTTGCCTTTGGTGCAGCGAATAGCGATGGCGTAAACCATGCCGCTAAACTCGGTTCAAATGTTATTGGTTTTGAAGATCTAGAAGGTGGGGGCGATCGCGACTTCGACGATGTTATTCTGCGGTTCAGCATCGCCGAGACATCCGTGTAATCAGAGGCGATCGCGCCCTTACCGAAATTAAGGGCACGCGATCGCGAGGGTATTTCCCCTTTCGATTGTCTAGTACGTTATCGAACCTATAAGATTCCCTAATCGCTCGCTCCATGTTCCCATGAAAAAGACACCTCGGCTCCAAATCCGAGGTGTCGCTGCCAATTTAAAGCTGTAAACCAATCGAAACGAGGGGTTGCGCCCTCCGCTACTAAGCGTTTGTTTGGCTCGATGTGCCTAGCGGGAGAACTGTCTACCAACCAAACTCGATCGATGGCTTGCGCTCGTTCGTCATTACGAAGGCAATGTGTTTACTATAGCACGACATTTCCGGTCGTGTGTGATAAAAGTCACATTTTGATAGGCTAAGTGAGTCAGCGATCGAGGGCAACGAACAAATGTAAAGCAATAGGGGATCGTCACCCCCCGATCGACTTGCTACCCTCGATAGAATAGATCGATAACGGACAAAATTTTCATCGCCATGCTGCTACACCTACAAACCTGGACAGAAGTTGAAACCTACCTGGAGCGATCGACCGGGATAATTATCCCCATTGGTTCCACCGAACAGCACGGCCCCACTGGCTTAATCGGCACGGACGCGATCTGTGCCGAAACCATCGCCATTGGCGTAGGGGAAGTCACCGAAGCCCTGGTTGGCCCCACCATCAATGTCGGTATGGCCCTACATCACATGGCCTTTCCCGGCAGCATGAGCCTGCAACCGAGTACCCTCATTTTAGTGGTGCGCGATTATGTCCTCTCCCTGGCCAAAGCCGGGTTTACGCGCTTCTTCTTTATCAACGGCCACGGCGGAAATATTTCCACCCTAAAAGCGGCCTTTTCCGAAACCTACAACTGCTTAAGCGATCGCGACGTGCGCTGTACAGTGGCCAACTGGTTTATGTGTCGTTCCGTGTACCAACTGGCCAAAGAACTCTACGGGAACGCCGAAGGATCCCACGCTACTCCTAGTGAAGTGGCCGTCACCCAGTTCGCCTACCCGGACGCGATCAAAACCGGATCCCTGTCCCCAGAAATTGCCCCCTCGGGCCACTCTATTTACGGGGCCGAAGACTTTCGCCGCCACTATCCCGACGGTCGCATGGGATCCAACCCGAACCTCGCCACCCCAGAACATGGGAAACAGTTGCGCGATCGCGCCATTGAGGAACTCAGCGAGAGCTACCGCAAATTTATCGCCGCCGACTCGGTAGAATAGAACGGATCCCAATTTTTTGTATTTGTGTGCCATGGATGGCTTTTGGCAGAACGTCTCGCGCTACCCGCGCTACTTCATCACCACGCTGTTAGGGGTATTTTTTGCATTGTACGAATGGCTGAAACCCCTGTTTTCGCGCCCTGCTAGCGCGATCGCCTTCGTGCTGTTCCTCGTCAGTGGGTTCGCCTTTCTCTATTTCACCCTCGAGGCTATGCTCGGACTCTCCCCGGCCTCCTAAAATAGAACTGTTGCGTCCGACCCCAGGAGTCGCACTCATTCGCGACTTCCCGCATCGTCAATCTCAACTCTAAAATCGAACCATGGCCACCGATCGCCGCATTGCCCGCGTCGCCTCCTCCATTAACCGCGAAGTCAGTCAAATTCTACTCCAAGATCTTAAAGACGATCGCGTTGGTGCGGGTATGGTGAGCGTGACCGACGTTGAAGTCTCCAAAGACTTACAACACGCTAAAATTTTCGTCAGTATTTACGGCGATGACGAGGCCCGCGCCGCCACCATGGCCGGCTTGCACTCGGCCGCCTCCTACGTGCGCCGGGAACTGGGCCAGCGCGTCCGCCTGCGCCGCACCCCGGAGGTGGTGTTTGTTGAAGATCGCTCCCTAGAACGAGGGATGCGAATGCTAGGGTTGCTCGATCGCCTGCGTCAAGAACGCGAAGAACGCGAGACTGATTCTCCCTCGGAAATGCCGTAAGTTCCAGCCCCCGATTTGTTTCGAGGGGCGCTTTTGTTTCGAGGAAAAGGAAGGAAATAGGTATCGCTTGAAAAAACAACAAGACTGTAGGTTGAAGAGTCGCTTGAGAATTTATAAGACGCGATCGCGCAGTTCGGTTGCGGTTCGTGCTAAAATGCGATCGAGTATTTATTCGGCTCATTATTATGGACTGGCAATCTCGAATCGCTCTCAACCCAGATATCTTAGTTGGCAAACCGACGATCGAGGGAACGCGACTTGCTGTTGAATTCATCATCGATCTTCTTGCTCGAGGCTGGAGTACGGATGAGATCTTGCGGAACTACCCAGGTATTACTCTAGAAGATATCCAAGCCTGCTTAAGCTATGCGAGCGCTTCATTGAAAGCCGAAAAAGTCTACCCTATTCCTGTCTAATTATGCGGTTTCTTGCCCACGAGAATTTTTCCCTTGATGCCGTTAACGCACTACGGCAAGATGGATACGATGTGGCTTGGATTAGATCGGACTCTCCTGGAATCTCCGATACGGAGGTTTTAAATCGCGCACAGGCAGAAAACCGTATTCTTTTAACCTTTGATAAAGATTTTGGAGAATTAGCTTTTCGAGCGAAATTACCGGTAACAACTGGCATCATTCTATTTCGGGTTCAAGTCCCTTCTAGCACCGTCGTTGCCGAAAAAGTTGCTAGAGCGATCGCCTCTCGCGATGATTGGTATGGGCATTTTAGCGTTGTTGAAGAGAACAAGGTAAGAATGAGGGTTTTCGATTGATAAGGCTGGACAACAATAGCGGCGGCTGGCGCGATCGAGCGATCGCAGTTCTCCAACTCGCAAAAAATAGGTTAGCTGACTATGCGAATTTTACTTGATGAATGCGTTCCACGACCGCTCGCATTTGTAGGGTGGGCATTGCCCACCCTACAGAAAATTTACTCGTATAACAATCGGTGTAACGTCTGGTAGAATGGAGAAAGTTTACCCGTGCCGCCGTTGAGCCAATCGACGACATCAAAATACTTGAGGGATTTGCGATAGATGCGG
>CAKZKB010000349.1 GCA_937121005.1 uncultured cyanobacterium
TCTGGAGAGGCAAGTACTTTACTGTATAAATTACAGTGATAAATTCCATTGAAAACTTACAGTTTTTGGGATCTAATTATCTGTACGCAAAGGCTAGAGCAATTTCATGAAGTGAAGAAATACAGCCTAGCCACGAGATAGATTTGTAAGTTATACATAAATCATTTGTCCTGCCTGTCCACCAGACCGTCTGCCATAATGCCCTACAGCACCCTCGACAGCCTTCCCGTTAGCCAACTGCCCGACCGCTACGGCATCGTCCGCTCAGTAGTCTACACTCGCCTCTCGGATCTCCACATCAAGCCGGAGAAGCGAGGCAACAAGTCTTATGTGAACGCTGACGATCTAGAACTGCTCGACGCTCTGCATCGGTTCATCCAGCAAGGACAAACTACCGCTGAATTTCTAGAACTGAATGGCCTAGCCAATCCAACTCAACACGATCCAGAACCCCAGAACAGTCTGGTCAGACAACCGGACACGGGCACGATGATGTTGGCCTTTATGGATGCTTTAGCTCAACGCACTGCTCCACCCCCAGACCCACTGGCAAACCTGAAAGCGCTTGAAGAAGCATGTCAACACCAATGGCTGCTCAGCACTTCTCAACTCGCTTTTCTACTGGGTCTTAAGTCGCTTTCAGGACAGCAGATTCAGCGATATGGCTTTACCTTTACGCGAGTGGGAAGGAATGGAGCGGAGTCAGCTTGGAAGGTAGAAAAGCAGGGATGAAAACCTAACAGAATCTCTACTGTTCTGGTTTCAGTTCTAGTTCGCTAGTTGTTGGAAAGAGAGCGAAAAGAAAAGTTAAGTGTTGGTATTTTTTTCGGTGAACTGGGGATTTCTAAGAATAAGACACTTAAATCTCTAACAAACACACTAAAGGAGCAATAAATTTGCACATCTAAAAGCAAGTGTCAAAGCAGGATTTACAGGGTTGAAAAATTGAGAAAATGAAACCACTACATCTTGTTTCTCTAGCATCTCTCATGCTGCTTTCCCTACCTCTTCAAGGCGCTGAAATGCTTGCTAATCCTAGAGAGCACTCTTTTAACCAACGCCTTCACTATACCCCTAATTTATCGCCTACACGTGTCGTTGCAAGTGATGTAAATGTTCGTGCTTCAGTTCCCTGGGAGAGCGGTCGAGGTGGATTTATTTTTGCTCGACTTGATAGAGATGACGAAGTTTATGTTATGGGGTGTGAACGCTACGCACGTGGACATCTTTGGGTTCATATCTATATTCCTGAGCTGCAAGAATATGGATATGTAGCAGCGGAATTTTTGCAAAACAACTTCAACTTTATTTGTGAGCGAACGATAAGACGTTATTAGCTATCTGCTGAGTATTGAACCTAAAGTATCAAGCATTTAGCTGTAAGCTTGTATCTCAACTTTGTCAGCCTTTTACAGCCAGCAAAGCTTTAGTAGTTAACCTCAAAACCTCGCCACATTCCTCGATTCCGCTATCTCCGTTATCAGATCCACGACTGCCTCAGCCACCATCTCTGCAAACTGGGGCGATCGCACTTTATTTAAGGGTAAAAATGTTGCCCGCCCGGCCCTCTTTTCTTTCAGCAAGCGGATCCCCACCGAAGCCACGAGATCGTCTTCGACAACGATATTCGCTAAGCGTCCTCCGGCGGCGGTTTCGAGTGCCAATTGATATTCGGGATCGACGCGACCGAGTTGTGCCACTAAACCGCATACGCCCTCTAAGTTTGCCCCTAAAATTAGCTTGGTGGCGTAACTTCCCGTCGCTTCTTGGCGGACGCGGGTTTCGGCTTCTAGCTTGTCGAGACGGCGTTGTTTGTCCCGTTGTTCTTGCAGCAAACGAGTTTGGGTTTCCCGTTGTAGGGTGAGTTCCTGTTGGATTTCGCTGACGGTTTGGGTGAGATCGGAAACGCGATCGCGCAGTTCCTCCTCACTTTTTCCTAACTGCTGTTGCTGCTGGCTTTTTTCTTCGAGTTCGCGTCCTAAATTGACTTGCGACTGGCGCAGTTCGGCGATTTTACTGTCGAACTGGGCAACTCGTTCTCGTAATTGCGCTTGCTGCGATCGCTGCGGTTCGATTTCGTGCAGCAAGGTCTCGGTTTGGTGGCGCAAATTCGTTTGTTCGCGCACCCAAGACTCGGCAACATCGGCGATGTTACTCGCTGCGTCCCGACTCTGTTCTAAAATATTGCTAGCGGTTTCGACTTCATTGCGAAGCGAGGCGATCGTCTCGATTTCCAAGACCTGTTTTTGGTTGACAATTCCCTCGAGTTCGCGCTGGCGATCGACGAGACTTTCTTCTTGACGGGCGATCGCGTTTGTGGTATTGTGAATTTCAGTTTCCAGTTCGGTATGGCGCTGCTGTAACTGTTCGTGTTGGGCCTCTTGTTGGGCGAATTGGGATTGGACGGCGATGAGTTCTTCTTCGCCTAAAGACTTGACGATCGCCGCCAGTTCGTCAACTTTTTTCGTGGCTTCCTCGATTTCAGTCACCAAGTTTGCCAAGCGATCGCGCAGGTCATTTTTACTGCGATCGCCCGTCTCAATCTGCGATCGCAATTTTTGTTCTTGATGCTTCAGTTGTCGCCATTTGAGAACAATTTCCCAGGCTTCTCTCTGTTCGAGTTGTCCCCGCAGTTGCTTGTATTTCTCTGCTTTAATTTTGTCGGCCGCCAGGCGATCGCGTTGCGCGGTCAGTTCCTTTTCCACAATGCGACACTGGTCTTCCCGTTCCTTGACCGCATTCAATTTATCTCGCGCCTGGTTAATTTTGCGATCGAATTGCGCCACCCCCGCCAACTCGTCAATAATTTCCCGCCGTTCTTTGGCGTTCATCGAAATAATATCCGTCACGTCTCCCTGCAAAACCACGTTGTACCCTTCCGGGTAAATTTTTAAGCGGTTCATTTGTTCGTGCAGTTCGTTGAGCGTGCAGGGTTCGCCGTTGATATAATATGTAGAGGTATAACTGCCAGATTTCGTCACCCGCAGCCGCCGAGTCACACTCCAATCGGCAGAAGAGGGGGAGAGGGGGAGAGGGGGAGAGGGGGAGAGAATTGAAGTATCGCTATCTTCATCTTCTTCCTGGGTTTCCTCCATTTCTCCTGTAAACGGTTCGCTGAATGGTTCCTCTTCTGCCGACTCGTCCCCTTCTTCTGTATCCTGTAAAAGGCGAATGCCATTCGTTCCTACATCGTCTGCTGACAAGTCGAAGGTGACGGTGACGCTAGCTTCTACCGTCGATTTGCGGCTATTCTGGTTGTGGTTGACCAGATCCGGGAGGCGATCGGCCCG
>CAKZKB010000350.1 GCA_937121005.1 uncultured cyanobacterium
TTAGGTTTTAGGTTTTAGGTTTTAGGTTTTAGGTTTTAGGTTTTAGGTTTTAGGCATGAGGTACAAGGATGAAGGATGAATATTAATTTCTCCTAATCCCCTCATCCCCCAATTCCCCATCTCTTAAAACTGGTCGCTGGTCACTGAACACTGGTCACTGATTATCCCCCTAATCCCCTAATCCCCCAATCCCCCAATTCCCCAGGCAAGCCGTGTACAATGACAAGGATATCCGGTTCGTCTCTCGCGCCGGGGATCGCGCTCCCTCCTCACGGGAAACTGCTCTATGACAGCCGTTCGAGAACTACTAGAACGATACGCCAACGGCGATCGCGAATTCGGGGCCATCGACCTGACCGAAGTCAACCTCAGCCGTGCCAACCTGGCCGGAATTAACCTCAACCGGGCCAGTTTGAGCATCGCCAACTTAAGCGGGGCCAACCTCAGTGGAGCCAACCTCGCCTTCGCCAAACTCAACGTCGCGCGTTTGAGCGGGGCCAACCTGGTGCGAGCCAACCTGAGCGGGGCCATCCTCAACGTCGCCAACCTGATCCGCGCCAACCTCACCGAAGCTGAATTGAGCCGCGCCGCCTTAATTCGCGCCGAAACCATTCGCGCCGACCTCAGCCGCGCCAACCTCACCGAAGCCAACCTCAACGGGGCCGATCTGCGCGAAGCCAAGTTGCGCCAAGCGACCTTAGATGGGGCCAACCTGGGGGAATGCGACCTGCGCGGTGCGTCCGCGATCGCCGCCACCTTCGTGCAAGCCAACCTCAACGGCTCCGATCTCAGCCAAGCCGACTTGAGCGGAGCCGATCTCAGCTTCAGCGAAATGCGCCACGCGCGCCTGCAACGAGCTAACCTAAGCGGGGCCAGTTTGCGCGGTGCGAACCTGCGCTGGGCCGACTTGAGCGGGGCCGACTTGCGCTGGGCCGATTTAAGCGAAGCCAAATTGAGCGGTGCGAATTTAATTGGTGCGAATTTAAGTAATGCGAATTTGCTCAATGCGAGTTTCGTCCATGCCGATTTAACCCAGGCGAATTTGATTCGTGCCGACTGGGAAGGATCGGATTTGAGCGGCGCAATTTTAACCGGAGCCAAACTCTACGGCGTGTCCAGATTTAGCCTGCGAACCGAGGGCACCAGTTGCGATTGGGTGGATATGAGTACCAATGGCGATCGCACGCGCATCTGTCGGTTTACGCCAGAAGATTTTCAAAAGTTTTTCAATCAAACCCCCCCTACGGTTCGCATTTCTATCGATACGCCGATCGACTGGAATGCCAATTTTGCTCTGGCGCAATTTTACGATCGCCTCTCGCAAGACTACCCCGAAATGAGCCAACCGCCGAGCATTGATGTCGGCTATCGACGGACGACGTTAACTTTTCGAGTCGATGGCGACGACTTGTTATTTCCCACTGCTTATATCGGTATTTTACCCTTTGAAGATGCTGAAGCCACGCAGAAGAGTATTTTGGCGTTTATCAAAGCCATTCAATCGAACAGTTCGGATGCCTTTGGAGTCAAAGAATCCCATCGCATTTCCAAACTAAGCGTCGCTTTGATTAAGAAAATCAGAAAGGCCAGCGAAATCGAACGGCCGCAAATTTCCAACGACGATCGCAAGGATCTAGACTTCTTTAAGGCTTCGACTCAAGTGGTACTTGCCAACTCCAGCGATACCTCTTTAGTTGTCCACCACAACCCCATGTTTGGGAAGCGGTTGCTACACTCAGCCGGAGGCGTGGCGACGGCCATTTCCATGCGTGCCAAAAGCGCTTCTTTACCGCCTGCAAGCGAACTACTCGAATTTATTCAAGGATTTTACTCTTTTGAGGAAACCGGAGTCGCTTCAGTGACCAGTGACCAGTGACCAGTGACCAGTATTTCTCAAAAGAAGAGGCTTGTATCCGCGATCTTCTCAGTCAATGGAGGATTTTCAACGTAATATATAAATCTGTGTAGACAGAAACCCGTTTTCTCGCTGATAGCCAAAGCAAATTCGAGTTTATCCTTTCAGAAACCGGGTTCCTAGGCCAGTAATACCAATTGCCAGAATTAATGCAACAGATGGGAATTGGGATGTAGGGGCAAACGGCGTTTGCCCGATCCGAAGTGTAACACTATTTTCGGAAAATGGTATAAATCTTGTAGGTTGGGTTTCATGCTTCAACCCAACAACCGGGCATTGATGACGTTGGGTAGAGGAACGATACCTAACCGACACTCTACACCAGTTTAAAATATCCATCCAATTGATTTTATGTTATCATGTAGCAAGAAGTTTGTCTATCGATATATAAAAATTCGATGAAAAACCATGCTTTACCGAGACTGGACAAAGACGACAAAATGCGGCAGAGGTTGTTACCGTTTTGTCGGTTAGGGCCTGGCGAAATTTGGTCGGATCCCGATCGCGGCCATCGCGTGGGATGCGTTGATGCTACCAACTCCCAACATATTTTACAACTAATGGACGGACAAGTGGCAAAACTGGCGATCCAGGATCCGCCTTACAATTTAGTCGCGTTTGCAACTCAGACGATCGCGGATTTTATCGCCTGGTGTCGAGACTGGATCCGCACGACGAATGCGGCTTTAGATGCCAATTCCTCGCTGTATGTCTGGTTGGGCGCCGACCAGAATGAAGGGTTTCAACCCTTACCCGATTTTATGCTGATGATGCGCGAATTTAAGGAATTCCAATCGCGATCGCTGTTAACCATGCGAAATCAAAGAGGGTACGGCACTCAAAAGAACTGGATGGCGATCCGGCAAGAGTGCTTGTATTATACTAAAGGCGATCCCAGTTTTGATGTTCAATATACCGACATCCCTAAAGTTTTGCGCGGTTACTATAAAGAGCAAAACGGTAAAAAAACTGAAAACATGGAACGGAGTAAGTCGAAAAATATCCGTTCGGGTAATGTTTGGGTAGACGTGCAGCAAGTATTTTATCGCATGGAAGAAAATGTGAATGGTTGCTACGCACAAAAACCACTGAAAGCGATCGAACGTTTGGTTTTAGCCAGTTCCAACAAAGGAGATGGGGTTATTGACTTTTTCGGTCATTCGGGGACGACGCTACTGGCCTGCGATCGCCTCGATCGACGCTGTTTTATAGCCGATATCGATCCCATCTATTGCGAGATCGCGATCCGACGCTTGGAACGGTGGCGAAAGTTTGGTAAATTGGGTTGGCAAAATAGCAATCCATTCGAGAAAGAACTACAATTAGGGATGAGGTGCGAGGTATGAGGTGCGAGGTATGAGGGGTGAGGTGCGAGACCGATCGACCGACAAATATACTTGAGTGTAGGTTGGGTTGAAGCATGAAAACCCAACAAACCGCAACTTATCGCGTTGGGTATCGTTCCTCTACCCAACCTACGAGATTTCTTGATTTTGAATTCTGAATTCTGAATTTTGAATTGGAGCGTAGCGACTGACCCATTACCAGAATTATGGAAGCTGAAGTACACAAAATACTAAGAGAACTGTTACGATCGTCCGATCGCGCTTTTTGGCCGCACCATCTGACCATGGCGCGGTTAGTGGCGCGGGCCTTAAGAATTGGTCGCAGCGCCTTGATTCAAACGGGGACATTTTGGGAAATCGACGATCGCTATCGTTTGAGTTATCTTATCCCAATTTTGTTGTGGCCCGAAGCTGTTATTTTAGTCGTTCCCGATCCCGCCCGCCAAGCCTTACTCGACACCGAAATTCCCAACTTACAAACCTGGTTGCAAACCGAAAAACGCATCGAAACAGGCGATCGCTGTCCCGATCGTCCCTTTAGCGGTCTTTGGGTTATCGATCCGCAACTTTGGTTGCAACAACAACTCGCAGGCAAAATTCCCGCCGCAATTCCGACGATTTTCGATGGCGCAGACGACCTAGAAACCTGGACGCGCCAACAGCAAACCACCTGCATTCGCGCCTCCGACTGGGAACGGTTGCAGCAACACCTTTCCGAAGCAGCCGATCGCGTTCGTGAACTGCGAAGCAAATTGGCACAGTCCGCCTTTCGCCACCCGCCCAACCCCTACAACTGCTACGCTATTTCTGACGACGATCGCGCCATCTTAGACGAACTTCAGGCGATCGTCCCCCCAAGCTGCGCCGTTCCCCCCTGGCCCCAGTTTTGGCAAACCTACGATCGCGATCCCGTTGTCTGGGTAGAAGTCGATCGCGACGCAGGAGACTTTTTCCTCTGTTGCGCCCCCGTCGAGATCGCCTCCGATCTTAAACCCGTGTGGTCGCGCCAAAGCGTGGTTCTCGTGGGTGGGGCCTTAGACCCGGAAACCGAAGCCCCCAACTACCGCGATCGCGTCGGGATCGAAGATCTCACCTGCGTCAAATTTTCCCCCGATCGCCACAGCGAGTCCATCCAAGTTTACGTTCCCGACGGTCTTCCCTTGCCCAATTCTCCCCAATTTCGCGATGCGTTAGTACGAGAATTGCACACTTTAATTCGTATTTCTTCTCCAGACAGAGGGCGAACGCCGTTCGCCCCTACGAGACCGATCGTCATTCTCATTGGCGACGTGCCCCTAAAAGCCCAAGTTGGCACGATTTTAGCGGCCGAATTTGGATCTCGCGTGCGCGTCGAGACAACAACATTAGGACACAACGGTATTTTAGTATCCGGTTGGGAGTTTTGGCGATCGCACCGGGCCGAGTTGCCCTCACCGCAACTGCTGGCGATCGCCACCCTTCCGATCCCGTCGTTAGAACATCCCCTCGTCGCCGGACGGGTTTGGCGCTACAAACAGCAGCGCCGCGACTGGTTTCGTCTATACTTGTTACCGACAGCGATTTCGCAGTTGCAGCGTGCCGTCGCCCCGGTGCGAGAAAATGGCGGTGTCGTCGCTTTACTCGACAGTCGCACCACCTATCGCAGTTACGGCGATCGCATTTTGGCTGCCTTGAGTCCCTACGCCCGCATTAATTATCTCGATGTCAATTGGCTATCTTAAAAATTCTACAAAAAAATGAGTCAATAGCATTAAATTATGTAAATACAACTTGACAGGTATCGCGTTATACCGCTAAAAAGTTTAGAGGCGGTTGCTCGCTAGCGCAGCGATCGCCCGTTAGCATCTGGGGTGACGGTTCGCCCGCACGGATGTTAAACTAAGGATTCGGAATAGGTATCGGTAGTCACGTTTGCGATCGCTTCAAGGTTTTGTCTTGTCGAATGTCATCTGGCTGGCCTCCGAATTCTCTGTATTCTGTACGCTTCTTCCGTTTTTTGAGGTAAGTCAATGACTGTCTATATCGGTAATCTGTCCTACGATGTGACAGAAGACGATTTAAAAGAGGTTTTCACCGACTACGGTGCTGTAAAGCGGGTGCAAATTCCCGTCGATCGCGAAACAGGACGATCGCGAGGGTTTGGTTTCGTGGATATGGAAACCGACGATGAAGAAACATCCGCCATCGACACGCTCGACAAAGCGGAATGGATGGGTCGGACATTGCGGGTTAACAAGGCCAAACCCCGCAGTTCTTCGGCTCGCTAAACCCAATTTACCTAAACCTTTAAAGGCCCGGTTTCTCAATGAAACCGGGCTTTTCAGTTAGCGAACGAGCAACACCGGACAGTCAGCGTGAACGCGGACGTAATCCGATCGCGATCCACCTAAAAGGCGATCGAGATCTGGCAAGGTTTTGGCAATAGAAGGACGGCGATCGGGGGATCCCAGTACCAACAAATCGGCATTGTTTTCCTCCGCCAGACGGCAAATTTCTGGCCCTGCTTTCCCCGTACTGGTAATGCAGCGATAGCTAATACCGAGTTTTTTGGCTTCGGAAGCCGCCGCCGACAATACTGGGTCGGTTTCTGGCGATGCTTGCGGATCGGGGGGGTTAACGTGAGCGAGCACCAATTGTAACTCTTTGAGTCCTCGGGCTAAAAATAGGGCCAATTGTAACGATTGTTTCGCCTCTTCCGACGTATCTAGGGCCACCATAATCCGACGCAAACGCTTCACGTAGGTTTCGTCTTTCACCAACAGCATGGGGCGATCGGCCAGTTGAAAAACGTATTGGCTGACCGAGTTTTCTAAAATCGATAGCAAGCGTCCCAAGGCCCGCGATCCCATAATAATCAGATCGGTATCTTCTTCTTGGGCAATATCGCAGACAATGGTTTTGGCATCCCCTTGTTTCAAACGTGGCTTCACCTTAGACGGATCTACCTTCAAGGATTTAACCGCTTGGGCGAGGATCTTACCCCCTTCTTCCAATTTCTCCGCCATCGCGTCGGCACTGACCTCTTCAGAGACAACGTGCAAAACGGTAATAGAGGCTTGCTGAATGGCGGGGGTTTCCCGCAGCATATTTACCATTTCTTCGCACAGGCCGCGGCCGGCGACAGCAACTAAAATCTTTTCAATTTTTTCAACCATGGCTTCTCACCAAAAAACAGCAATATCGATCGGGTCGCAGTAGGATTTATTATGAAGAACTGTCCGCAGAGGGGACATGAGGATCCTCGACCTAGATCCAGCATACGATCGTCGATCGAGTCCAGATTTGTAGAAATGTAGCGTTTTGAAACGGATTGTAAACATGACTGGCAACCCCAACCCGCAACTGCCCCCCAAAGGCGAACTCCAAGAGACCACCCTCAGCACCAACCGAGGCTGGTTTGAGTACCCCGTTCGGGCGCATCCCCACCACACCGACTACGCCGGGATCGTCTGGCACGGTGCGTATATCGCCTGGATGGAGGAAGCCCGAGTCGAGTGTCTGCGATCGCTGGGCATCGAGTTCGCCAATTTGGTCGCCCTCGGCTGCGATCTGCCCGTTGTCGAACTCTCGATCCGCTACCATCGGGCTATGACGATGGGAACCATGGCGATCGTCAAGACACGCATGGAGGAAACCAACGGCGTGCGCCTGAACTGGCCCTATCAAATTATCTCACCTGACGGTCGCGATCTGTTTGTCACGGCCACAGTCACTCTGGTGGCGGTAGACTTGGAAAAGGGAAAAATCATGCGCCAATTACCGCCAACGGTGCGCGATGCGTTGGTGAAATTATCTCGCGTTTAACGTGAGGCGCGACAGCAATGAAATCGCCCTCACCAGGGAGAGGGTAGGGCTGTTTCATTGTAAGTATTCAGGTCAATTCTATTATAACCTCACTCCGATCGACTCGCGGGCATCGCACTCTAGAAAGTAGTTGTATTCAATGAACAATTATCAATTATCAATGAGCAATTATAGAGGATGAATTGAGTGGAGCTTATTGTTCATTGCTCATTGTCGTATTGTTCATTGTCGGAAGGTTTCCGTCCCTTATAGGGATGCTTTTTCAATGAACAATTATCAATTATCAATGAGCAATTGTAGAGGGAAAATTAAGTAGAGCTTATTGTTCGTTGCTCATTGTCGTATTGTTCATTGATAACGGTTTCCGTCCCTTATAGGGATGTGAGTAGGAAAAGCGTTGAGCGGCTACAACCTGCTTTACGAAAAGCGGAGATGTTTCCGTCCCTGATAGGGATGTGAGTAGAAAAAGAGAGCGCTTCTAGAAGCCTGTCCTGGCCTGGGTTTGAATGGGGCATTTTCGCGGGATAGCTTTTTAGGGCAAAATAACTGGGAATAATTCTCAGTTACCCACTTCCCGATCGCCCTCAAACCCAGTGAGGATACCACCCCTGCGGGGAATTCAAAATGCAAAATTAAAAATTCAAAAGGGCAATCCCAATTCTGAACTCTGAATTCTGAATTTTGAATTGGAGCGAAGCGACAGGGGAGATGACAGAAACAACGCGAGTCGCGGAGAGTATTCAGTTGTCAAGGTTCTGTTAGAGCGATCTCCTATCCCCCTAGTCGTGAGATAGAAGAAGAGCGCGACAGCAAGACAGCACAAACTCGAAAACCAGCATTTAAAAACTGGTCACTGGTGTACGGGCGTTTCGCGAAACGCCCCTACGAACTGGTCACTGATTTATACCCCTATGGGGTTTGAGCAAGAAAAAGATATATCTGTAGGATAGGGTCGATCGCGCCATGCTGTCAAGCCCCAAACTGTAAAGAAATGCGATCGCGATCGCACTGCGCCCCAATGCGGTATAATCAAAAATTGGCTTTTCGATAATCCAATGCCGAGCTTCGCTCCAGGTTTGTCAGCCTGGAGACGTTTTTTGGCGCGGTTACTCAATTGTACGCAGATCGAGGTATAGCATTCGTTATGACCGACTCCATTCGCTTTTTGATGTGTTCTCCCAAACATTATGACGTTGATTATGTTATCAACCCCTGGATGGAAGGAAACATCCACAAGTCATCGCGCGATCGCGCCGTCGAACAGTGGCATCAACTCTACCATAATTTAAAAGATCGCTCCCTGGTTGACTTGGTAGAACCCCAACCCGGCTGGCCCGATATGGTGTTTACTGCCAACGCTGGGTTAGTATTGGGAAAGAATGTGGTTCTCAGCCGCTTTTTACATAAAGAACGGCAAGGGGAAGAACCCTATTTCAAAGAATGGTTCGAGAGCAAAGGTTACACCGTTTACGAACTCCCCAAAGATTTACCCTTTGAAGGGGCAGGAGATGCCTTGCTCGATCGCGCCGGACGGTGGTTGTGGGCCGGTTATGGATTTCGATCGGAGTTAGACGCGCATCCTTATTTAGCCAAATGGCTCGATATTGAAGTGGTTTCGCTGAAGCTGATCGACGAGCGATTTTACCACCTCGATACCTGTTTTTGTCCCCTCACCGACGGCTATTTACTGTACTATCCGCCTGCGTTTGATTTCTATTCCAATCGCACGATCGAAATGCGGGTTCCCGAAGACAAGCGCATCGCCTTAGACGAACCGGATGCGGTCAATTTTGCCTGCAATGCGGTCAATGTTGACAAGACAGTGGTGATGAACAAAGCCAGCGACAATTTGAAACAACGGCTGGCAGAGATTGGCTTTGAAGTGGTGGAAACGCCGCTTACGGAATTTTTGAAAGCGGGAGGCGCAGCCAAATGTTTGACCCTGCGCGTCACCGAACCCATTATCAGCGATCGCCACGCGACTGACTCGATTGTTAGCCGAGTTATCAAGTTAGAAGGACATCTCCTTGACACGGGATTGATTAACCGCGCGTTAGATACGATCGTCGAAAATGGTGGCAGTTTTCAGGTCGTGGATTTCCATTTAGGGGAACAGCGCCAGAGTACGTCTTCGGCACAAATTCGCATTTCCACTCCTTCCGAAGAGATGATGGAAGAGATCGTCTCCCAACTGATCGATCTGGGAGCAGTGGATTTACCCCAAGACGAAAAAGATGCCATTCTCGAACCTGTCGAAAAAGATGGCGTATCGCCGGATGATTTTTATGTGACCACAATTTATCCAACGGAGGTTCGCATCGATGGAGAGTGGGTTCGCGTCCGGGAACAGCGCATGGATGGCGCGATCGCGGTCACGAAAACCGGATCGGGTGTGACAGCGCAGTGCAAACTCTTGCGCGATCTAAAAGTAGGAGAAAGCGTCGTTACGGGTGTGGACGGGATTCGCATCGTTCGCAAAACTGAAGACCGCAAACAAAGCAGCGATCGCGAGTTTAGCTTCATGTCGGCTGGCGTATCTAGCGAACGACGAGTCGAATTAGTGGTCGAACAAGTGGCATGGGAATTGCGCCGGATCCGCGATCGCGGTGGTAAAGTTGCAGTTACGGCTGGCCCGGTCGTCATTCATACTGGCGGTGGCGAACATTTATCGCATTTGATCCGCGAAGGGTACGTGCAAGCCTTGTTAGGTGGAAACGCGATCGCCGTTCACGATATCGAACAGTCAATGATGGGAACTTCCCTCGGTGTAGACATGAAACGCGGCGTAGCAGTACGCGGCGGCCACCGCCATCACCTGAAAACCATTAACACCATTCGTCGCTGCGGAAATATTGCCAAAGCCGTCGAACAAGGCGTTATCAAAAAAGGGGTGATGTACGAATGCGTCAAACACAACGTTCCCTTCGCTTTGGCAGGTTCCATTCGCGATGACGGACCGCTTCCCGATACGCAGATGGATCTGATTAAAGCACAAGAAGAATA
>CAKZKB010000351.1 GCA_937121005.1 uncultured cyanobacterium
ACAGACACGCCAGCCATTTTGCGATCGGTTGACGATTTGCTGGTTCCGGTGGAAGAACCGTAAAATCTGCATCCAATACTTGTACAGCAGGGGGGATTCGCGAATCGCCCCTACCAAAATCGCATAGTCTATTTTGATAGCTTTGTCAAGAGTTGCTGCGAAGCTAGCCGCCCTATAGCGTGTAAACACGCAATAAACATCTCGAAGCGCGATCGGCCGCAGTCTGTTACAATAACGGCGTTGTTCCGCAATCGATCGCAGGCCATCTTTGACTCAATCTACCGAATCCCGCGACAAAGTTGATGTCTTTTTGCAAGAACTGGCAACGATCCAACAGTCGGGTTCCAAGCGTATCGCCCTTCTCGGATCTCGCCACGTTCCCATCACCCATCAGAACCTGATCGAACTGATGGCGTTTGCTTTGGCAACCGAAGGCAACCGTTTGATCACCTCGGGGGCGACGGGAACCAACGCCGCCGCCATTCGGGGGGCGATGCGGGCGGATGCCAACTTGCTCACTGTGATTTTACCGCAAAGTTTGTCGCGCCAACCCCGCGAATCCCGCGTCCAACTCGAACAAGTCATGCACTTAGTCGAGAACCCGGAGAACGATCGCCTCTCCCTTGCCGAAGCCAGCGCCCTGTGTAATATGGAAATTATCTCGCGCTGCCAGCAGTTGGTCTGTTTTGCCTTCCACGACAGCCGAACGCTGCTGCAAACGTGCGCCGAAGCCGAACAACAGCGCAAAATTGTGACGCTATTTTACTTCGATTAGATCCCATGAGCCAAGTCAAACAAGTTGCCGGCCGCATCATCCCGGTGACAGGTAACGATATCGATACCGATCGCATCATTCCGGCACGCTTTTTGCGTTGCGTCACCTTCGACGGTTTGGGCGAAAATGCCTTTGCCGACGATCGCGCCCAGTTCGACGGGACGCACCCCTTCGATCGCCGGGACTACCAAGGGGCCAAAATCCTCGCCGTCAATGCCAACTTCGGTTGCGGTTCCAGTCGCGAACACGCCCCCCAAGCCTTAGTCCGTTGGGGTATTAACGCGATCGTCGGCGAGAGTTTTGCCGAAATTTTCTTCGGGAACTGCGCCGCCATGGGCGTTCCCTGCGTCACCGCCGACCCCGAAACCATCAAAACCCTCCAAACCGAAATCGCCAACGCCCCCCAAACTCCGGCCGTCGTCGATCTCGAAGCCCTAGAAATCCGCCTGGGCGAACGCGCCTTCCCCATTTCCATGCCCGCCGGAACCCGACAAAGTTTCCTCGACGGCACTTGGGACAGTTGCGCCCAACTGATTTCTCAGCCCGAAGCGGTCAACCAAACCGCCCAAAACTTACCTTACCTCGACTGGAACCGCTTAGTTCCCATTCAAAATTAAAAATTCACGCTTAATGCGAATTATCTTAATTCTGAACTCTGAAGTCTGAACTCTGAACTCTAACGATCGAGGGCATAAACCCGGCCATCGAACAACAACCGGGTAATCCCCTTGTCTTGCAAGTACGACACCGCCTTTTGGAGTAAATTGCTGTCGGGCACCTTAATCACCCTTTGGTTGCGGGCTGAAAAGCGCCGCGCCACCCGGTGGTTGTCAAAAATGGGTAGCGTCCGTTGTTGAGTTTCGCTATCGGGAACCGGCCCCAATTCGTCGAACTCTTTGAGGGGACGAGTAATCAACTCCGCCGCCCGATCGACCACCAAATAAAACGCCTGCGGTAGCGTCGCCTCCGATAGCGGTAACACCGTCACCTCATCGCCGCGCCGGGACGATCGCCGGGGTGCAGTTCGCTTGAGTTTAGGGGTTTCAATCGCCGCTTCTTCTTCTAGATCGTCGTCCTCCATGTCGTCCTCTTCCGCATCGAACATGGCCAACTGTTCCACCAGTTGCGGTGGGGCCGCCTCTGCCAGCGAAGGGACATCAATTTCGACATCTGAATCGGTCGATCGCTTTCTGCGTCGCCGTCGCGTGGTGGTTTCTCCCGTCTCATCAGTGGCGGTAGCGGGTTCTGGGGATGGACGAGAAGAGCGCGATCGTCGGGTTTTGCGCTTCTCGCCCCCCCCTCGGGACGATCGCTTCTGCTGGATCAGCACCTCGTACTCTTCCGGCGAAATACTGTTTTTCAGCCAACGGCTGATAGTGGAATTGCTGACACCAAAAAGCTCGGCCAGCGTCAGCGTCGTGTGTTCCGGCTGGCGGTAGAGATTGAGGATTTCGTGCTTGTCAGCTTCGGTGAGTTTTCGTTTGCGGGCAGCCATTCAACTTGGGATTTTTTAGATCTGGGCAGGGGACAAGGAGTTGGGGGATTGGGGGATGGGGGGATGGGGGGGATCGGGGTACAAACCTAATCCCTAATCCCTAAAACCTAATCCCTAAAACCTAATTAACTCTTGGTGCGCTTGCGACGGCGATCGCGAACTCGCTCGCGAGGCGGTTGGCGCGTAGACACATCGTACTCCAGTACCGCACCAATGGCGAAAAACACGCCCGTAAACACCCAAAACACCTCCAGCAAATCGCCGCTTTCGTAGTTGGGAATGTTTTTATCCGCGTATTTAAACCACATATCGGCAATGTAGAGGGAAAATGCGGCCGCCGCGATCATCCGCCAAGACTGGGAAAATCGCCCGCCCCAAAAGGCCAGCAGCAACAGCGTCGCCACGATTAGCAGTGCCACGTCTAGCACCACGTACACCAGCCCTAAAATGCCGCTATAGGGTTCGAGTCCTTCTTCCATCGCCATCACCCAGCCCGGAACCGGACGCGGGGACTCCTCCTCAATGGCTTCTGGGGTGGCTTCTGCCTGCGCTTCCCCTTGAGTGGGAATCGCCTCCGCCGAGGGGGCCACTTCTGCCGCCGTTTCCGGCTCGGGGGGAGCGTCCGCACCGCCCCAGTCCAACGGGAGTGACAGCCAAGCGGCCAGCGCAATCCCGGCCAGGGCGATCCCCGCCGTCGTCGCCCACTGCCACCATTCCAAATTCAGTCGCCGGGACTTGACCGCCAAAATCATGCCCACCGACAGGCAAACGTAGCAGATTAAGTAAAATAGGTCGCCGGGAGACACTGCCGGATCTAAGCCCCAGTACAGTTCCCAGAAACTAAAGAAGATATTGCCGATAAAGTAGGACAGCAAGCCCAAACCGATGCCGAGCCAGACGCTGCGCCCGCTTACAATTTGACTGCTCAGCCCGTTTCGCAAGCACAGCCAAGCCGCCAGCACGAAGGCGATTTGCTCGAAAGCCAGAGTGCCGATGCCGTACCAAAAGGGCCGTCCTTCACCGGGAATGGAGATGCTAAACAGCAAGTAGAACAAGAGGGCAGCAACCCCCAAAATGGCGCAGCCGAGGACGAGGACTTGCGTCGGCAACAGAGATTTAGTCGGAGATTTGTCTGTGGTACTGCTCATGAGAACATTTCGACGAGATAGCTAGCAACAGAAGAACGAAATCGAAGGCATGGAGCCGCTTTTAGCTGGCTGCCCAGAGTTTGCCGAGGGGAGATTGGTTGAGCCAATTCACGAACTGAGTGCGATCGCCCTCCGGCAGATCGTTGATGGCATCGATGACGCGCTCGGTAAAATTGGGATTGCCGAAGTAGTCTTTGCCGATGCGGTGCAGTTCTTGCAGCAACGTATTCAGGTGATGTTCTTGCCAAGGGGGAATGCCCGCCGCATCTTCTAGCGGATCCATGTCCAAAAGGCGATCGATTTCCGCTTGCGCTTGGGCTTGGGGAAACTTCCACTGCTGCATGATTTTAGCAATCTCTTTTTCAAAGGCTTCGGCTTGCCGCGCCCCCAGCAAATCTTCGATGTCGAAGTACACGGCTTGCAGCAGCAAAATGCTCGCCTGTGTGAAGGCTGGCGTAGCCGCACCGCCGCTATCGGCACCGTCGTCGCCGATTTGATCCATGCGGACTTTGCCCCAAACGCTGAAGCGCTCGGGCTCTTCGAGGAGCACGCAGGCTTTGCCTCGGTTGTCGGTTAAATCCCTCCAAAACGATCGCGCTTCTTCCGCTTGGGAAGCGTTGAAGACACCGATCAGACGAAAGGTTTGCCCCTGATAGTTTAAAATCGGGATTTGCTGTCCCGTTTTGGGATGCGCGATCGAGGATATTTCAACATCCTGCCGTTTTAATACAAACATGACGCTGCCAATGGACTCCTGTCAGGACGGGTGGTGCTTTGGGTGCGGTGGGCGTAATCCCGGCGGCGAGGCGGGAAAATCGGCAAGCACAGCAAACGGTGGCGGGATCGACGGTCGATCGGCGACGCTCTCCGAATTGAAAGCGACACCCTACTGCTGATTAACACCATATCCTAACTGTTGACCGATTGCATGGGTCTTTCCGAGAGATTGCGGAGGCGGCGACGGACTTGCCGGGGTTCGGGCGGCATGGATACAATGGTTGACGTTGTTCGGATGCCATGGGCATCCGATCGCGATCGCCTGCCCTTCGGGGGTGCGTAACTCAGTTGGATAGAGTAGCGGATTTCTAATCCGCCCGACGCAGGTTCGAGTCCTGCCGCACCCGTTTGACTTTTTTCCGTTTTTGCCAGTCAAAAAAACTTGATTGGCGCAAGTTTAATTCTCGTCACAAATGGCAATCTTCCCCTCCACAACAGCATTTGACCCCGCAGTATAAATACTTAAGGTTTGGGAGGGGTCTTTCTGGGTCGGAACCTGCTACTGCCAGTTTCCTACCAATACGAACGCCGCCCAAAAATAAGGATGGCGGGTGCGACGTTCTTGCAACATCGCCACTTGCGCCTGGCGCAAAGCGGCCGCTTTGGTGGTGTCCGGCTGTGCCAGTTCCTCGTAGAAGCGAATGGTAAAATCAGCCGTAGACTCGTCGCGTACCGCCCACAGCGTGGCTACCGTACTGCTGGCCCCCGATCCCACCGCCAGGCCCGCCAGGCCCAGCACCGCCTGCTTGTCGCCGGCCGCCGTTTCGCAAGCACTCAACACCAACAGGTCTAACGGCCGGGCATCGCGTAGTTGTTTGCCCCGCAAGATATCGCCGAACTCGCTGACCCCAAGGCGATCGTTCCAAGTCAGCAAAAAGGTATTATCGGCATCGCTGCTGAACCGGCCGTGAGTTGCCAAGTGTAAAATCGAGAACGATCGCGAATCGACGACTCGCCGCAGGGCCTCTTCAGTAAACTCTTCATCGAGCAAGATAGCACTGCCCATCTTGTCATCAATCATTTCGAGTTCCCGCTTCACGTTGGGGAGAGCATTAAACCCTTGTCGGGACTCGCTGAGTCCAGCCAGAATCGCTTTGCGGTTGTCATCTTTGCCGTCTGTACTCAACAGTTGCAATCCTTGAGATAGGGCAATTTGATACTTCTCAATCAAGTATTTATCGCCGTCGTGGAGAGCCGCCATGGGCACGTTTCGTAAGGCTCCATCGAGGACAAAAACCAGAGTTTCGGTGTTGGCAAATACGCCTTCTTGCTCGGCCGGGGTAATTATCCAGTTGTAGAGCGTTCGAGAAACGGCCAGGCGTTCTGGAGTCGGATAGGCTAGGTTGAGCGAAGCCAGCATATCCTCGAACACTTCTTCTTGAATTTCCCGAGACACCATTGTCGGATAGTAGCGCAACGGCTCTCCCGATACCGAGACGATGGTGGCGATGCGATCGTCGAGAACAATGGGATAAACGACCGCCGCTTTCGGATCGATTTCGTCAATTTGTTTGGGGGTCGCATCCAAACAGGCATCTTGGAAAAAGTTATTTAACTCTGCCAATTGTAGGCTCTCGATAATTTGGCGGGCCTGTTTGAGATCGTCTTGGGAGGGAGATCCTTCCAGTAGCAACCCGACCAGTTCCCGATACAGGGGTTCGATGTTTTCGCGGAACGAAAAGCGCAATTCCGACTCGGTAGAGAGCAG
>CAKZKB010000352.1 GCA_937121005.1 uncultured cyanobacterium
CAGAACACGATCGTCAATGCCCAGAACCCCGTCAGCAGAAAGGGTAATGGCAATGCGATCGAGTAAATGTTCTCGCAACGCCCCTTCTTCGGGATTGTATGTCGCAATTAAAAGCGGTTGGCAAGGATGCTGAAAACTGATCCCTTCTCGCTCAATTTGATTGCGTCCTTCGCTCAAAACCGACAGCAGTAAATTGGCGATTTGGTTGTCGAGTAAGTTGATATCGTCTACATACAAAACGCCGCGATTGGCTTGCGCTAAAAGCCCCGGTTGAAATACGGGTTCGCCTTTTTTGACCGACTGTTCCACGTCTACCGATCCCAACAGCCGATCTTCGGTAATGTTGAGGGGAATTTGTACGAAGGGGGCGGGGATGACTTTGGTGGGAACGTCGTTAGGGTTGATGTCGGCGTAGGTTTCAAAGGTGCGATCGTCCCAGGTTTCCGGTTTTTGGGGATTGCAGTTGCCGATCGACCCTTCCACAATTTCGATGGGGGGTAACAAGGCGTGGATCGCCCGTGCCATCACCGATTTCGCCGTGCCCCTGCGCCCCGCAATGGCAACACCGCCCAGCCCCGGATCGATGGCAGCTAGGAGGAGGGCGAGTTGGATGGCTTCTTGTCCGACAACGGCGGTGAGGGGGAAAGTGGCGAGCATAGAGGGTGAGTGCGATCGTACCTTCGGTTAGGGTATCACGTTTGGGGACGGCGCGATCGTCTCAATTCAAAATTATCAATTAAAAATTCAAAATTACGCCTAATAGTCGGGTATACTAGGGATATGGAAGCGCAACCGCAAGAAATTCGGCGATACATCCGATCGGACGGAAGCATTCCGTTTGCTGAATGGTTTTTGTCCTTGCGCGATCGCCGAGTTAGAGCTAAAATTAACGAACGACTGCGGCGAGTCAGCTTGGGCAACTTAGGCGACTATCGATCGGTTGGCGACGGCATCTTTGAACTACGAATCGACTACGGTTCGGGTTATCGCATCTATTTTGCGCGGGTAAAATTAACGACTATACTGCTGTTATGCGGTAGAGATAAAAGCACTCAAAAACAAGACATTCGCAAAGCTAAGGAATACTGGAGGGATTATGAAAACCGTCAAAGCACCCACTAGCGACATCTGGATCGATTCTCTCATCGACTCTCTCAAAGATCCTCAAGAAGCAGCAGCCTACTTGGAAGCTGTGCTAGAGTCGGAAGCAGGCGACTCCGAACTTTTATCTGTTGCCCTTCAAGATGTCTTAAAGGCACTTGGGGACTCTCAACTGTCATCCAAAGCAACCCAACACCATCTAGGGAAAATCGACGATATTCTCTCGAAACCGGGAAGCGAGGCAATTTACGAATTGGCGCAATGGTTGAAACCGTTGGGGTTGCAATTGACAGTGACGATCGCAGAGTTTGAAGAAAGATCAACCCAAACACCGCAAAAACTCTAAAGGCAACCCATCCGCATCGGCAATAAAAGTAACTTCGTAAACGCGATCGCCGATCTGTTGCTGTTGCGGGGGAAGTAACACCTTCAGAGGAGAGAACTCATCGGGACGATCGCGACAGCATCGATCGAATTGCGCTTTTAAATCCTCCAACCACGCGGATAAATTCTCAGTGCGATCGCTTAAATCGAAAGAAAGATGGTAGTATCCTGTATAGTTCTCGTCCCTAAAGGCATCGGGGGCGGGTTTGGGGTTGGGAATTTCAATCAGTTCGATACGTCCGCCCCAACCTTCCATCCAACAGGCTAACGTATATCCTGTCGTAAAGCGATCGCGTACTGCAAATCCCAGTCCTTCGTAAAACGCGATCGCCCGATGAATGTTAGCCGTCCGAATCGAAGCGTGGTGCATTTGACTCCAACAATTTTACTCGAACAAGCGCAGGTAGGGATAACGCATGGCCCCATTCGGTACGCCCGGTTCCTTTTCTAAATCGAAATTGATCGCCTTCCAGCAGGGTTCCTCTTCGGGATCGGGACTGAATTCGACGGGCAAACCGTACAGACACGGCGAGTGAGAATCGCGACGATCGCGCCAAGGGGTCGATTGTTCTAAATAGCTAGCAATTAAGGCTTTGTAGCGACGGGCAACAATCACCCGCGTCGCCCGGTAGCCTTCCGCGTACAGGCGATCGAGGGCTTCGTGAATTTCAAAGCGAATTCCGTCGGGATGGGTATGCTGACGATACCATTTTTCGTCCCACATCCGCCACCGACGGCTCGATTGCAGGTGCACGAGTTCCCCCGTATTGTTATCCACCTCGAACGCACCGTGACGCGGGCACAGATAAGTATCCGTCAGCGTCAGGGCGGGAATCGTCTGACGGCAATGCGGACACTGAATTTCTGCCCCGAAGAGGGGATATTGGGAAGCCAAATTCATCATGAACCGAATCTGTCTGAACTGCTCGAGCCGCACTTTGCCTTTTCTAGTCTACCGCAGACAGGGCGAGGCTGGCAATTGAGATTCGGATCTTAATTTTTATGGCGATCGCGCCCGCTACGCAGCTTGGGGAGACGATCGCCGATTCTGGAGTGGACGAAATGGATTCTGTCTGAAGAGATAGAGCCGTTTATGACTTTAGGAGGTATGCCGATCGCGGTTCAATTCTTCCCTCCGCCAATGGACATACCTCAACTCAGTACAAACCCGTAACTTCCTAAGCCATTTCTAAATTAATTCCGCAGTCATCGGCCAAATAGCACATTGCCCGGAACCGCAGGCCCATCAGTTGCTCGTACAAAGGGTTGATTTTGCACATGGGCGGAATATGGAACAGAACGCGCCCAAACAGGGTGACATCGCGCTCGAACGGGCATTGTCCGGGGATAGCTTTGAACAAAAACCAGGCCAGTTTGACGTTGCGTACCTCCAAAGAATCGAGCCAAGCCCGAATGGGAGCTAATAAGGTAGATAACAAACGCAGCATCGTGAAAATCCCCACAAGAGAATTCATCAAGTTGGAGCTTTTTGTCGCTCCTGTTTCTACCATAGGAAGGGAGAGGCATCGGTTGGGTAAAGGGATCGCAATAAAAAGCGAGCAGTTCGTAAAGGTTTGTTAAAGCCCGGTAACAGACGATGGTTTTCAAACCCAGAACGCTGAAAATTTAAGTATCGTAAATCACAATTTCCCACGATCGAGGGACGATCGCCTTGCATCGCCGTCGCTGTTGATGGGACAATATCCACAACCGCTATGCGAGAGTGCGATCCGATGAAAGCTGTCGTGATGACCGCTTCGGGGCCTCCCGAAGTCCTGCAACTGCAAACGTTACCCGAACCTGCTATCCGCAGCGACACCGAGTTATTGGTACGCTTGCGGGCGGCTGGTGTCAATCCCATCGACACGAAATTGCGCGGCCGCGGCCCCCTCATTGACAAGTCGCCGACGGTTCTCGGTTGCGACGGGGCCGGAGTCGTAGAAGCAGTAGGGGCCGCCGTCGATCGCTTTGCAGTTGGCGATGAAGTCTATTTTTGTAGCGGTGGTTTGGGTGGCCCCAACGGTAACTACGCCGAATATGCGGCGATCGACCAAATTTGTGCGGCCAAAAAACCCGCCAGTCTCAATTTTGCCGAAGCGGCCGCCGCTCCTTTAGTATTAATTACAGCCTGGGAAGCCTTGTACGATCGCGCCCGATTGCAAGCCGGACAAACGGCTTTAGTACACGCCGGGGCGGGTGGAGTCGGTCACGTAGCGGTACAATTGGCGAAGCTACAAGGGGCAGAAGTTTGTACCACCGTCGGGTCGGAAGAAAAAGCCAACTTCGTGCGTCAGTTGGGCGTAGATTTGCCAATTTTATACAAGCAGCGAGATTTTGTCACCGAAGTTTTAAACTGGACGGACGGTGACGGCGTTGATGTGGCTTTCGATACCGTTGGCGGCGATACCTTTTTCCAAAGTTGTGCGGCGGTCAAATTCTATGGCGATATTGTCACCTTGCTGCAACCGGCTAGCGATGGCGATTTAAAAGTTGCCCGCAAGCGCAACCTGCGAATCGGTTTAGAATTGATGCTGACTCCAATGCTAGAAGATTTGCCCGACGAACGTCTTGCCCAGGGACGAATTTTGCAGCAATGCGCCCGCCTCATCGATAAGGGCGATCTTAAAATTCATCTCAACCGCACCTTTCCCTTAGAAGAGGCTGCTACAGCCCACGCCTTGTTACAATCGGGATCGATGCTCGGAAAAATTGCCTTAATTGTCGCCTAATGGAATTTGCCCGCCGCCTTGCCCCTCTGCGTTCTAATGTTTTTGCCGACATGGATCGGGCAAAAGCAAAGGCGATCGCGTCTGGACGAGAGTTAATCGATCTGGCATTGGGGTCGAGCGATCGCGCTGCTTCTCCCTTTGTTTTAGACGAGATTTCGCGATCGCTATCCGACTCCTCCACGCATCAATATCTTCTCTTTCACGGTACGGCTGACTTTCGCAAAGCGGCGGCGACTTGGTACGAGAAAAAATACGGCATTGCAGTGGATCCGGAAACAGAAGTCTTACCGTTAATTGGTTCGCAAGAAGGCACGGCCCACTTACCTTTAGCGATTCTCAATCCTGGCGATTTTGCCTTACTCATGGATCCGGGATATCCATCTCATATGGGGGGCGTTTATTTGGCAAGCGGGCAAATTCACCCGATGCCCTTGCGAGAAGAAAATGGCTTTTTACCCGTCTTTGATGAGATTCCGCAAGCGGTTTTAGAACGGGCGAAGTTGATGGTACTTAGCTACCCTCATAATCCGACAACCGCGATCGCGCCTCTGTCGTTTTTCCAAGAGGCGGTGGCATTTTGCCAGCAACATAGTCTCGTTTTAGTTCACGATTTCCCCTACGGAGATATGGTGTTTGACGGGTCACAACCGCCATCTATTTTTGCAGCTGACACTGAAAAAAGTATTTCCATCGAGTTTTTTACCCTCTCTAAATCTTACAATATGGGTGGGTTTCGTATTGGTTATGCCATTGGCAATGCTGAGTTAATCCTCGCCCTGCGACAAGTGAAAGCCGCCATCGATTTTAACCAGTATAAAGGGATATTAAATGGCGCGATCGCCGCTTTAACCGGGCCGCAAGATGTGGTAAAAGAGACGATCGCTACTTTTAAAGAGCGCCGCGATGCCTTCGTTAACGCCATGGAAAACATCGGTTGGCCGGTTCCCAAACCAACAGCAACCATGTATATTTGGGCTAAACTTCCTCCCCAATGGCAACAAGACTCCATTGGGTTTTGCACGCAGTTGGTGCAAGAAACCGGGGTCGCGGCATCGCCGGGAGTGGGGTTCGGGAAAGCAGGAGAAGGCTACGTTCGCTTTGCGTTAGTGCGCGATCGCGATATTCTAGAAGAAGCAGTTTCTCGCATCGATCGCTTTTTGCGTAACGGTTGATTTAAAATAGGCGAACCCGCAGTTCGGGCATTATCTCGAAAGCCGGTCAAGTCAAGTCGCTTCGCTCCAATTCAGAATTCAGAGTTCGTCTTGGAACGTTCGGGGGAAAGAAAATCTACGCCCCCGACTTTCCGCAGAATTAAAGACCTCTGTCTAAAGTCCAGAGGCTTGACTAAGGAAAATGTCCCCTCCTCGATCGCGCCGAAGTTTCTCCAAAATCATCCTGATGGGGGAGAGGGAATGGAGAACAATGAACAGCGAGCCCGAATATCGCTTCTCGATCCCCCTGTTTCTCGCCGCGATCGGCAACTTTCAACACGAAAACGGGAACATCAATCGTCGCCTGTTAGTCTCGAATAACAACAAAACCATCAATCGGGTTCGTGGGTGTTTCTACCACAATGCAATGCAACATCCTGTGGAGGAAACATGGCCAATATTACCGGAACACCACTGCCCGACTTTATCGCAGAAGGGCAACTGGTCGGCGGTATCCCCGTCGGTACGTTAAGTGGAGACGATACGATCGACGGCGGAGCAGGAGCCGACTTAATTATTCCCCTAGATGGAAATGATAGCGTCTCTGGGGGCGGCGATGCAGATACTCTCGCTGGAAACAAAGGCAGCGACACCATTCGCGGCGGCGACGGTAACGACTCGCTATTTGGCGGTCAAGATAGCGACTGGCTGTACGGCGATGCGGGTCAAGATGTCATGTTCGGCGACTTGGGAGACGACAATCTCTTTGGCGGCGGCGACAACGATATTATGCTCGGAGCCGGGATCGCTGGCGGCAACGACGGCAACGATTCCCTCTACGGGGAAGCCGGCGACGACTCCATCTACGGCAACCAAGGTCAAGACTACCTGGCTGGCGGCGACGGCAACGATGTCGCTCGCGGGGGTCAAGGAAACGACTCGGTGTTTGGTGGAGCCGGAAACGACCTGCTCTACGGCGATTTGGGAGCCGACTCTCTCGATGGGGGAGCCGGTAACGATACTTTCG
>CAKZKB010000353.1 GCA_937121005.1 uncultured cyanobacterium
TTGTCGTCAAAAGGTGCGATCGTTCGCTATAAAGATAAAGACGATCCAATTAATACATAGGGAAATGAGAGTTCATCTTGGGGTAGTTTTGGTAACATTCGTCACGATCGCCATGGCGCGATCGTCCGTTGCCGAAAATCCTACCCACCGACAACAACTGCTCGATACCAACGCTTGTCCCAACTGCGATCTCAGTGGAGCCGACTTAACCGGAGCGCAACTCGCCGAAGCCAACTTAACCGGAGCCAACCTCAGTCAAGCCATTTTAACCGGAGCCGACTTGACCGGAGCGCAACTGGCAGGGGCCGACCTCAGCGAAGTGGATCTCAGTGGGGCCACCATCAACGAAGCGGACTTGAGCCGAGCTCGGTTGACTAACGCCGTCCTGCGGCGAGCGCAATTAGGGATGGCGAACCTAGACGGGGCCGACTTGAGCGGTGCAGATATGACCGGCTGCGGACTCTACGGAGCCAACCTCTCCAACGCCCGGACGCGCTGTACGCTGATGCAAGATGCGACCATGTGCCGAACGACGCTTCCCGCCGGGACGCACTTCGAGGCCGGTTGTCGCGGGGCTGTATCGCCGATCCCCATGGAAGCTGATTGCAGAACCCGAGGCGGGCGATCTGGGAATTCCAGCGGCCCGAGCCTGTGGTAAAAGCTAAAAGTAGGGTGGGCAATGCCCGCCTTACTCGAGGTACTCAATTTCGAGACGATCGCCCACTTCTAAACCTAACTCGTCTGCCCGTCCTGCATTCAATTCAATCACGTTATCGATTAGAACTGTACCGTCCGGGCCGTAACTGGGGCAACTGGCCGCCAGAGGCGGACAGGGCGGTACGTCTTCAGCGATGTACATGACTTCGCCATTCCGCAAGAAAATCATATCGAGCGGAATCAGCGTATTTTTCATCCAAAAGTTCGTCGGTTGCGGGGGAGAAAAGGGAAACAACATCCCGCGATCGCGTTCCATTCGATCGCGGAACATCAGCCCCATCGCTTGCTGTCGCGGCGTTCTCGCGATTTCTAACTCAATGGTTGTTTCGCCCACATCCACCGTTGCGCCCACAGGTAACACTTGCCAGCGAGGATTTTCGGTCTGTTCGTCGGTACTTTCAGAAGCGATAACAGGTCGATCCGTTGTCGGAGACGACGCATTTGTCGTTCCCGAACAGCTTAACAGTAAAAAAACGAGCGTCATACTCGTTCCCCATTTTAAAATCGCGTTCATGTTTGGATTAGGTTTTAGGTTTTAGGTTTTAGGGATTAGGTTTTAGGTTTTAGGTTTTAGCCGGGTAGATTAGGAGATTGGGGAGAAAATAATATTCACCCTTCATCCTTTATCCTTCTTACTTCATCCTTGAAACCTCACACCTTATACCTCTCGGAGAACGTATCCTACACCGCGCACCGTTTGGATGAGGCGCTTGCCATCATCGTCTTCGAGTTTGAGGCGCAAGTAACGCACGTACACTTCGATAACATTGGATTCCCCTAAGAAATCGTATCCCCAAACGTTTTCTAAAATGCGATCGCGCGACAGCACTTCTCGGGGATGTTCCATCAAAAACTTGAGCAACTCGAACTCTTTCATCGTCAGTTCGATCGTCCGTTGTCCGCGAAATGCTCGACGACTGGACAGGTCTAAAATTAAATCCGCAAAGCGCAGGCGATCGACCTCCGGGGTTTCCGGTTGCAGGTAAAAGCGTACCCGCTTCAGGAACTCCTCGCAGCGATAGGGTTTGAGCAAATAGTCATCGGCCCCCGCTTCCAAACAGGCGGCGCGATCGGCAATGGTTTCGCTATCCATCACCATCAGTACCGGGGCTCGGTTCCCACTGCGGCGCAGGTTTCCGCACAGCCATACCCCTGCTTGCTGTCCCGACTCGCGATCGACGACAATCAAACCGGGTTGGAGTTCCTCAGTTTGGCGCAGGGCCAAAATGGCATCGCTAGCCACTACGGGCGCGTAGCCCGAGGCTTTCAGATCTAGGCTGAGGGGACGAGAGAAGGATTCGTCCGCCCCCACCACTAGGACGCAGGTATTGCGATCGAGGAGGGGTGCGCTCATCGGAAGTAATCACCAAAACAGTGAGTCTAAATCGCCAGACGATCTGGCTTGTTTACTTGTTGTAACACAAGTTGCCTGAAAATGACCAGCCAATCGGATCCGACGCTCCCTGTCGCCGCCAACCGACCATCGCGATTTTGGTATAGTGTCAATCGTCCCTACACGGTAAAATACTATTACCAAAAAGGTGACGACAATGGAATGTTAACGCGCTGCAAATTTATGTTACAATGTGTAGACGTGCAAAAGCAAACTAAACTTATGACAATTGAACCCCAAACAAGCTGCTAATCTGAAACGGTTTGAAAAACATCTTCCTCGTCGTTCGGGGTTAACAAGGATTTACGACCTGCCCAATGGTGGCAAAGTTTTTCAAGCAGACGTTCCGGCAACTAACATATCCGGTTCGTATGCAACCTACGAAAAACAGATCGATCCGGAAGGGCAAACAACTTACTATACCAAAACGACCTACGCCTCTGACGGAACAATCGTCCACGTTAAAGAGAAGTTTCCAGACCCCAAAACCATTTACCCGCTATGAATTCATCTCGATCGACTCTATCTCAACGAGAAACTTTATTAACATCATTGCTATCCCTCGATCGCAATTTGACTTACATCGTCCGCGAACTCAATCGAATGGGTTGGGACAGTGAAGAAGAAACAGTCATTCTCGATCGCCAGCATATTGTCTCTATTCTCGATCGCTATCTCAATCGACAGCTATCCACTTGTGAGGTTGAAGCATGGGCAAATGCTATCGAATGTCGCGAAGACATTGGTTACGAGACAGGATTTGAAACAGAAATTGAGGAAGCCATACAAGAATTGGCTAACCCCGTTTTGACGCATTTTCTTTGCGATCGCCTAGCAAGACAATGGATACAGCAATTGACCCGACCGAATGAGTTAAAATAAAAGCGATCGCGATTCTGGATCGCCGACGATCGCCCCTACAGGGTAAAACATCCTTAAGCAATGGCAAAATCTGTCAGTTGACGATCGTCGGGATGATAAAAGGCTAAA
>CAKZKB010000354.1 GCA_937121005.1 uncultured cyanobacterium
GCCAACCCCGTCGGAACGTGAACGATCCGCACGGCGGTTTCGACTTTGTTGACGTTTTGTCCCCCTTTTCCGCCCGATCGCGAAGTAGTGATTTCGAGATCTTTTTCGGGGATATCGAGTTCGATTTCTTGGTTCAAAATCGGCATTACTTCTACGCCTGCAAAGCTGGTTTGTCGCTTGCCATTGGCATTAAAAGGAGAAATTCGGACTAGGCGATGAGTCCCTTTTTCGCCTTTGAGATAGCCGTAGGCGTAGCGCCCGCGCACCTCAATGGCGGCGGATTTGATCCCTGCTTCGCCCCCTTCGGAAAGGTCGGTTACTGTTACTGTATAACCGCTTTTTTCGGCCCAACGTTGGTACATTCGCAACAACATGGCTGCCCAGTCTTGCGCGTCGGTTCCACCTGCACCAGCGTCGATGGAAAGAATGGCTCCTTCGCGATCGTAGGGATCGCTTAACAAGCGTTCGACTTCCCAGCGATCGAACTCTCGATGCAGGCGATCGATGTTGGCACACGCCTCTTCTAAAAGGGCTGCATCGGTGTCGGTTTCCATCAACTCTAACACCGCTTCGGTATCTTCGAGGGTGTTTTTCCAGCCATAGTAGCGATCGACGCTGGTTTTGAGTTCGCTGAGATCTTGTAAGACCTTTTGCGCCGTATCGCGATCGTCCCAAAACTCGGGTTGGGCTGCCTGTTGCTCTAAGTCTTGGATTTTAGCTCGCACCGCAGGCAAGTCAAAGATAGTCCTGGGTTTTTCCCAGGCGATCGGACAGGGTAGAAACTTCTCGTTGTAGTTCGCGAACGTCCATTGTAATTGACATGAATCTCTGCTAGGTTAATTATAACCGAAAATGGCAATTTGGTATCGAAGATTTTACGGAGAATTCGCTTCGGTGAGGGAGGGAACGACTTGTTGCTGTTCTCGGGAAGCCGATTCTAAGCGTTCTTGACGCAACTCGCGATCGAGCCAAAACACCGCACTGCCTAGCAAAGCGACAAGGGCAATTAAACTAGCAGCCAGCAAGCGCACTCGTCCGCGCAGTTTTTGGATTTCTCGCAGGCGAATTTCTTCAACCATCGCCGCCCGCACGTCAGCCGCACCGGGAAGTTCTCCGGCGTTGACGCTGCGCGAGTCAGCATCGATCTCCGCTAGTTCGGGTTCGCCGGGATCGAATGCAACTTGAGACTGCAACCAATCGGCGAGTAGTTTGGGAACTTGACTTTGGAACCAGCGAATACCCACGAACATAAATAAAGGTTTGGATATTTTTGCTGTCGGCGACATCACGTTTTTGAGAAGGCGCGATCGAATTTTTTTCGAGATCAGATTTGCTGCCCCCACTTCATAAAGACAAGCCAAGACAAGTTTGACAGTGGCTTCCTCGCGCTCGAACAAATTTGACAGAATCAAGAGTACGTCCTGCATTCGTTCTTGTTCGAGGGTTTTGGTCTGAAATTGGGCTTTGGGAGAACGGGTGAGCGTTGGTTCTTGTGGGGCCATGAGTCGTTAAGAAATATATCTGATTGTAAAACTAAATTGCAAAATCGGAGCCAGACAGCGCGATCGCGCTAATGTCGATGATAGCTCGATCGAGAAGTTGGCGCAGATGGGGGCGAGAAGACCCTCGCACCTCAAACCTAACCCCTTAAAACTTAACACCGAATACTTTACCATGTACGACAAACCGAGCAAGCGCGATCCGTTAACCGTTGCCATTATCGCCGGACTGGGGGCAGGCATCCCTACCTCCTTCGCCGTCGGGTTGGGGCAAGATCCCCTTGTCGCTTTGAGTATCACCGTTTTCGCCGCCGTTCTCGCCCTAGTTTGCGATCGCCTCGGTTGGGTGTGACAAAGGATGAAGTTAGAAGGATGAAGGATGAATATCGGTAAGTATTCAGGTTACACCAGAAACCCGGTTTCTAAAAGGATAAATTTGAATCTTGTTTGGCTATAAGCAAGAAACCGGGTTTCTACACCATTCCCCCATCCCCCTAATCCCCCAATCTTTAATCTGGATAGTTGACATATCGATACAGATCGGTAATCTCGGGGTCGTTAAATTGGGCGATCGTCCGCCATAGAAGCACGTAACTACCATCATCGCGGCGATCGACCGGGCGGAATGCTACCAAAACATCGCGACTGGGAGTATCGAGTAAATAAGCGAGCATTCGCCGTTCGCGATGGGTAATTTGGCGGTTGGTGACGATAAAATCGGGAAGTTCGTATTGGATCGATCGCACTAAATAGGTGCGCCCGACTTCGGCATCGGCGACAGTTAAAACTTTATCTTCTAAGCCAAAATCGGAGAGCTTTCCTAATAGAATGCGCTGGCGATCTTCTTGGATGTTGTCTAATTCGGTCGGCGGGTGGTAGCCGAGGAAAAATTCTCGCAGTTTCGGCGACAGGTTTACGCCTTCTAGATCCAAAGAGATCTCTTCGATGGGAATGTCGCCAATATCGACAATATAACCGTAGTCAATAATGGGAAACAAAAGTTGGAAGCGATCGTCGCTGACTTGCATTTCCAGACGGGGAACGAACCCGGTTTCTGGTGCGGGAGGTAACAGCGCCGGAAAGGGAAAGCGATCGAGAACGGTGGGTAACAAACGGTTGTCGGGAACGTCACCGTAAACGCGATCGGTGAGAATGCGAGCGATCCCTGTATTGGGAAGGTTTAAAAATTCTGCATAGAGGCTCGGTTCGTGGGGAAACAAGCCGTAATCGCGACGATCGAAGGTTTCGGCAATTTGTTCGGGAGTGCGAAACTGCCATTCTGGAGGAAATAAATCGACGGCGAGTTGTAAATCTTGGCGGATTTCTTGCAATTCTACCGCTACTTCGCCAACGGGTAAAATCGCGGGAGGAATAACCGGACGCGCCCCTTCGATCGCGGGTTTAACGGGTACGCCGAGAGCTTCAATTTGCCAGGGAGACAGTAAATAGGTTTCGGGAAGTCCGATTTCTAGACGTAGGGGAGAAAGGGTCAGCGATGGCGCGTCCAAAGGTGCAGTTTCGGGGAGGACGGGAATGCGAGCCAGTTGGTTGACGCGACGGGTAAACTCAGAAGAAACCGCTTCTAAATCGGCATAGCTGCTAGCCAAAGCACAGTAGACTCGTAGTTGGGAAAACTCGAGAGGTGCGCCTGCAAATGCCAGTTCTGCGAACGGATCCTCCTCCGGTGCGTTGAGAAATGGAGCGTCGCGATCGCAGATAACTTCGGGTGCGGGATCGTAGACTTCTAAAAAGTTCTCCAAGCGGTTGCGCTGAATGGCTAAGCGCGTCCGCAAATCCGAGAGACGATCGCGATCGTAGAGGGCAAAAGCGCGTTCGATTTCGTAAAGTAAATAGAGGTGGTTGGCGGTCAGTTGTTGCGATCGCGCCCAAAATTCCTCCTCAGTTTGCGATCGCGCCACAGTACCAGCGCCGCCCCAAAACAGCGCCACCAAACCCGCGATCGCGACGATGCGAATCCGTTTAAGAATAGATAACAAACTCGATCCCATGTTGCACCATTTCCAGATTGAATTGCCTGAATTATCAATCTTCGCTCAAATTGCGGGAGGGCGAAGCATTCACAGCGTTTCTGTTCGTAAACAACTTCATTTTTCTAGGTGAATGCTTAGCCCCTACAGGTCTGACAATGGCTTATTGTTCATTGTTCATTGTTCATTGTTCATTGCTCATTGCTCATTGCTCATTGTTCATTGCTCATTGTTCCCCACTCCCCATTTTTACCCGCACCAACACCGCCGTAATGTTATCGTGGCCGTTGTATTGATTGCCCACATCGATTAAGCGCTCCACCTCCCGATCTAACGGCGTGTCAAAATCTAAAAGTGGGGTCAAATGGGTGCGATCGTGAGATTCTAGCACACCATTATCCGTGAGTCCGTCGGAAGCCAAGATGAAGACCGTATCCTCAGTAATATCGAGAAACTGTACTTCTGGCTCCACCCCGCGATCGTCCCTGGGGCCTAAAGCCTGGGTCAACTGGTAGGCATTGGGATGATTGTAGGCCACGTTGGGAGCTACACCGCGCCGAATTTCGCGCTGTCCCACCTCGTGATCGACGGTGATCTGTTCTAACCCTCGGCTGCGCGTGAGCCGATACAGGCGACTGTCCCCCACGTGCGCTACCGCCACCCGCGTGTCGTGCAGCAACATCATCACCAGCGTTGTCCCCATGCGCCGACTCCCGGAACGGCGATCGTTCTGATTTTCATCAAAAATCGTCCGGTTGGCGCGAGACACGGCTTCGCGGAGGGTCACTTCATCGGGCAATTCGTCGCCCCAGTTGTCCTGAAAATAGGCTCGGAGGGTGTTCGTCGCCATGGCGCTGGCCACTTCGCCGCCATCGTGTCCCCCCATACCGTCACACAGCACGTACAGGCCCCGCGCCTGAATGCGCCGATCGCTCGGGGTTTGGTAGCGATCGATTTGCGTCCAGATCTCGAAGGTATCTTCATTGTGGTCGCGCCGCCGGCCGATGTCCGTTTGTCCGGCACTTTCGAGCTCGCTTAGAGTCGCCGACAGCATCAGCGTCGGTTCGTCTTCGTCGTCGTCAAAATCGGGATCCGTAATCACTAAGGTGGCTTCCTCGTCTTCGGGATCGGGAAGTTCGGCATTTACGGAGAGTGCCGGCGGCGGCGGGGGTGGCGGTTCCGGCCCGATCGCCGCTTTCAAGCGCGATCGCACGGTTTCAACGGCTCCCTCGGCGTTTGACTTCAATTGGGACAGCAACGCTAACGTCGTTTCCGTCAGCGTGTCGCCCAGCATCCAGCGGCGCCCGTCCGAAAGATGCGCCTCGACCGCGTCCAGCGTGGCGAACACGTCCTGCACCGCATCGTCGTAAGCGGCCTGCGGTTCGCCGTACAGTCGTTGCAAGCACAGCACCCGATTGGCATTCAGCCGCAGGTTATCGGGTACGAACAAACTTTGACGACAGCCCACCGTTTCTAGCACCGCCCACAGTTCCAACATCTCGTAAAGCCAGTATAACCTCTGAAAGTATATCGCTTCTTCTTGGCTCCACTCCCGGACGAGTAGGGGTAAATGCGTGCGATCGGCCAGCAAGATGGCGGCCAGACCATTTTGTTGCCAAGCGGCATGGACTTCGGGTAGGCTGTGGGAATGCGATCGCGCAGCTAGGGTTAGGTAGGGGCGTGCCGCTTCGGGAAACCAGGCTGCGTCCGGTAAGGCACAAGGAGCGCGAAACGGCTGCGTGTCGAAGACGCTTAACTCCACTTCGGCTGAGGTTGGCGGTACGGTGGGGAGGGATAGCAACTGATAGCGTCCCTCGCCGTCAAGATACCAACAATCGCGATCGCTGTATCGCTGCTGCCATCTGTGCCAACTATCCGCATCTCCCCAGACGATCGCTCGCCAGACGGTGGCCACTTTTGCTCCGCAATTTTGACAGGTGGGGCGATCGAAGGCAACGGCGGCCCCGCACTCAGCACAGCTTTTATGGGTTAACGACGCGCCGCACTGCTGGCAAAATTTATTCGACTCGGCGTTTTCAAACTGGCAGATGGGGCAAACGAGCATGGCGAGGGCGATCGGAGGGGCTGCTGGCAGTTTAGCATCTTCTGTTGTCTTGGCCCTCGAGGAAAATACGGATGGCGTGACGGCGATCGCGGTGTTGCCAACCCAACAAAGGATTTGGGTTTGTTATCGTCGAATTGGCATTTTGTGACTCTAATCCAGGCGATCGCCGCTTTTTCCAAGCAAGAATTGAAATTGGGTTATTCGCTCGTTCCTGTGCTGCTATCGTCAACCGCAATCCCTTCAGACTCGCTTTGACGCAACAGTTCCAATTGACGAGCGCGAAAGTCGGCCGCTGCATCGTTGAGATCTCGAGCGTGACCGTCGCGATCGAATTCTCCGTCCAAGCCTAAGTTGGCGCGATGGATAATATCGAACATACTAAAGCCGCTATTGGAGCCCGTAAACGGATCGACTTCGTTTTGGCCTTGAAAGTCTTCTAGCGGGTTGACGTTGTAGGGGGTTTCGTCTGTGGTAATGTCGGCATCATCATCATCTTGGGCGATCGCGTTAGGAGCCAACGCCAGACTTCCCAACAGCGCGACGCTGGTGACAGCCGCAAACCATCCGAATCGGTAGACGTTCATAAACAACAATCCTCACGAAGATCCTTTCGCCATTGTAGCCGATTTTAGCACGAGGCGCGACAGTATTGTTACGCAGGATCTCCCTCCCCTCCTCTGAGTGTAGGTTGGGTAGAGGAACGATACCCAACGCGATAAGTTACGGTTGTTGGGTTTTCATGCTTCAACCCAACCTACGAGATTTCTTTACAGCAAGAGGGCGAATGCCATTCGCCCCTACAGCCTCGTGTAAAATGGAGGCGGAGCCTCCAAACTTCGTTGCGTCCTGGGAAGAACGCAACGAGAGGAAACTAAACCGCTTGTAACGCCGGATAGGGACTGGTTAGCTGTTCCAATTGTTTCACTAACAAACTGAGGAACAAACCGACATCCGTGACCACGCCAGTAGACTCTACCGAACCGCGATCGCTCAGTTTTGTCACTACTGCGGGATTGATATCCACGCACACCATTTTAACACCAGCCGCAGT
The DNA here is from genome assembly GCA_937121005.1 of uncultured cyanobacterium. Taxonomy (GTDB): domain Bacteria; phylum Cyanobacteriota; class Cyanobacteriia; order Cyanobacteriales; family Geitlerinemataceae; genus CAKZKB01. The sequence goes on from CAKZKB010000354.1 coordinate 6,604, forward strand.
CATATTCCCCACGCCAATCGAGTGCAACA
>CAKZKB010000355.1 GCA_937121005.1 uncultured cyanobacterium
TCTTCAAAAGTTCTTCTGTGGCTTCATTTTCCTCTTTTTCTTCAAGATAAGCTAAAAAGTCCGCAGCAACCCGCAGACGTTCCAACGATAATCGTTGTAACCGCTCTCGAGCTTCTTGGAGGAGTAGCGTTTCTTGGGGATCTTGTGCGAGTGACATTTCTAAAATGAGAGTTGTTGGAGTACACGGCGATCGCGTTTACCGATAATTCTAGCATATTATAGGATGAACTTATCATCTTATGCCGAGCCAAAGTTGTCTAATGCGATCGCGAACTCGTTGTCGATCGCCTTCTGTCAATCTTCCTAACTGACGATCGACCAGATTTTTCTCAATTGTATTCACTTTGTGAGTCCTGACAATTGATTTTCTGAGTAAACCTGCTTGTTGCCAGTTTGTCACTTCAATGTCAAATGGCGTTCGCGTTATTTTGCTGGTGATTCGCATGACAACAATATCCCGATCGCCTACATCTAAAACGACCAAAACGGGACGACGTTTTGAAACATTCGGATCGGTAAATGGAAGTTGGAGAAGTACAATATCTCCAAAATTGTAATTGTCCATCGTTCAAAGTTCATCGTAAATTGAATCCTCATCAGTGGCGGCAGCTAAAATTTGCTGCGCTCCTAGGTGCGACCATGCTTCTGATTCTCTATCGTCTGTTTCTAGCATATCATCTAACCCGTCTTGCTGGCCGCGATCGCGTTTCTCTAATAGTTTCAGTGCTTCGGAAATAACATCTCCAGCACTGCTATAGCGACCGCTTTGCAGGCGATCGAGTACCTGTCGTTCTTGTTCGGGGGTCAGTGTAATACTCACGATCGATCTCCTTTCAGGTAAACCTCAGTCACTTGTAGACTGCTCTCGTCTCTATCAATTCTATAACATCTGGGGACATTCGATCGAGAGCCATCTATTTCTATTGATTTTCGTATCGTATCAACTCAAGGGAGGTCAAACCATGAAACTATCAGAGGCTTTAATCGAACGCGCCGATCGCCAAAAACGCATCGAACAGTTGCGTCAACGTTTGATGCGGAGTGCGAAGGTTCAAGACGGCGAACAACCGCCGGAAAATCCGCAAACGTTGTTAGCTGAAGTCACAGACGCGATCGCGGAACTTTCAAATCTGATTCAGCGCATCAACCGCACTAACGCACGCACGAACTTCGACGAAGAAAATACCATTTCTGATGTCCTAGCGCGGCGAGATATGCTACTATTAGAACGTAGCGTTATCGACTCGCTGGTATCGACGGCGGCAGTGATGCCGACTCGTTACGGTTTGTCGGAAATTAAAATTGTCAGCACCGTTGACATTGCCGAACTGCAACGGCAAAGCGATCGCCTCGCGCAACAGTATCGGGAGTTGGATACGCAAATTCAAGCCACCAACTGGGAAACCGAACTGTTAGACTAGGCGGCGACAAGTTAAAATCGAATCTGTTGGTAGCCAAAGTGCGATCGAGGTGGGTACAAACCCTGCTAGCTGGGTAAAAGTTAGCTCCAGCCTGTTAAGCTGTTAGGTCCGCATTGGGGCAATGCAAATTGTGGGTTAGACCGCCCACATTACAAATGATGCCCAGCACTGTCACAAGTGTATTGCGTACTGTGAATGTAACGACCGCGTACCAATCGATTGTTATTTGGCGAGGGTGGGTTCGGGGACAATTCGATTTTAACTCGACTCGCGATTTCTTCCGCATTTGCATCATGGCAGAGATTATGCTAATCTATTCTATAGCATCGTATTTGTCTCGTTTCCGATCTAACCAATTTCGGTAGTCGCGATCGCGTTCTTCTAGTAGTTGCAGTGCTAGGGACATAGGGTGGTAGACTGAATAACTACAGTGCCAGCAGTGGAGAGCCGATTGAAGTTACGGAGGAATGGTGGAGCCAAAAATGCGATCGCCTTTTAAAAAAATCCGTTAAAATATGAGAACCAGACCCGTCGATTATCGTTTTGAGACGTTACGCGATCGCTTTATGAAACCACCTGTTATCGTTATTGGCGGCGGACTCGCCGGAACCGAAGCCGCTTGGCAAGTGGCTCGCGGCGGTATCCCCGTTATCTTATACGAAATGCGCCCCGAAACGCGATCGCCGGCCCACCATACCGGGGAACTCGCGGAGTTAGTTTGCAGCAATTCTTTTGGGGCCAAACGCAGCGATCGCGCCGCCGGGTTGCTACACGAAGAACTGCGCCAACTCGGGTCGATCGTCATTTCCACCGCCGACAAACATCACGTTCCCGCCGGGGGCGCACTAGCGGTCGATCGCGCTGTTTTCAGTCGCGATCTCACCGAAATATTATCGCAACATCCCCTGATTGAATTGCGGCGATCGCAAATAACAGAAATTCCCACCGACAGCATTGTTATCCTCGCTACCGGCCCCCTGACCACCGAAGCACTGGCAGCCGATTTGCAGCACTTTACTGGACTCGAATACATGAGCTTTTTTGATGCGGCGAGTCCCATTGTCGTTGGCGATTCCATTAACTACGATATTGCCTTTCGTGCCTCTCGTTACGATAAAGGCGATGCTGACTATATCAACTGTCCCATGAATCGGGAACAGTACCTCCAGTTTTGGCAAGAAATTTGCCAAGCCGAGCAAGCCGAACTCAAAGAGTTTGAACGGGAAACAGCGAAGTTTTTTGAAGGCTGTTTGCCTATCGAAGAAATGGCTCAGCGCGGCGAAGACACCATGCGCTACGGCCCCTTAAAACCCGTTGGTTTGGACGATCCCCGTACCGGAGAGCGATTTTACGCAGTGGTGCAACTGCGCCAAGAAGACAAAGCCGGACAACTTTGGAATATGGTCGGTTTTCAAACTAATTTGCGTTGGGGCGAACAAAAGCGAGTGTTTCGGTTGATTCCCGGTTTGGAAAATGCCGAGTTTGTCCGTATGGGGGTCATGCACCGCAATACCTTTATTAATTCTCCTCAATTGTTACATCCCTCGTTGCAGTTTAAACAGCGACAAACCTTGCTAGCGGCGGGACAATTAACGGGAACCGAAGGCTACACCGCAGCCTCGGCGGGGGGCTGGTTAGCGGGTACGAATGCAGCGCGGTTGGCGTTGGGTTTAAACCCTGTGGAACTACCCAATACAACCATGATGGGAGCGCTATTTGAGTTTATCAGTTCGGCTTCGGCCAAACACTTTCAACCCATGCCCCCCAACTTTGGAATTCTGCCCCAGTTTCCGCAGAAAATTCGTAACAAACAGGAGCGTTATGGAGCCTATCGCGATCGCGCGTTGCAAGATTTGACTGCGTGGCGCGATCGCGTTTTAGTCCCGTTAGTTGCATAAGTAGGGTGGGCATTGCCCACCCTACAGGTTACTTTTCATTGACTTGATTCAATAATGAAAGACACATTTCTAAAATGGCTTAACTGGCTGCTTGTCGCCGACGTTTTTTTGGTGCTGTTTGCCTTCGCATGGTTCGCGATCGCGTTGGTAGGAAGATCGCTCGAGGTTCCCCTGGGGTTCGATGTTTGGTATCGACTTTGGGAACCCGTTTTTACCCCCGCGGTCGGTATTTTAATGGCGGGTGCAATTGTAAGCGGTATCCTCAGCTGGGTATCCAAAAAGTTGCAACCCAAATGATTATCGGGTGGGCGAATGCTCATTCTATGTTAAAGTTAGGGATCGTTGGCCTCGTCTGGAACGTAGGGAATTAGTCCCTTTTCGTAAGCGATGCGTTGAATGACGACAGGCATATCTCGAGCATCGACAAAAAGACCGTTCACTTGTATTATCCAGACTAGAGAATTTTTTTCGATTTTACTCGGCAGCATCCAGTCCGCAGAAAGAGGTCTGATTTTTAATAGGTCGCGTACTTCTTTAGATTTGTTGGTGCTGGTACTAGAAGCAATCCCAAAATAGGTATAGATGTCAGATACTTGACAGTGAGGCGTTTGGCTGCGATCGAACAGGAAGTTAGCCGTTCCGATGGCGTGTACGATGCCCGATGCCCAAGTATTAACTCGACCTCTTAATAACGGAGAAGGACGCTTGCGACACAGCGCCGCAACCGCATAACGGATCGTTTGTTTGTATTCGTCGTTGAGGTATTTCTCGCAAAACGCATCTGTTTCTTCTGTAATTTCATTAAACTTATCCTGCATGGATTTTGGAACTGTTTCAGATTTGCTCGTTTTACCCATGTTTTAACCCTCTCAAAAAAAGTCCCGACTCATCAAGAGCGATCGCGTTTTAAGTTTGTAACTGAAAAGTGGGATGCAGCGACAGACGTATCCGTTGCTCCCACTCGTTTAGGATATCCTGAAACTCGGGATAGTGCAAGCCGCTTCGCCATAAAATCAAAGCATCTTCGTCGGTGTCGGGATAGTAGCGGCGGCGGCGACCCGCTTCTTTGAAACCAAATTTCTGGTACAATGATAGAGCAGCCGTGTTAGACTCTCGCACTTCTAAGGTGGCTCGTTCTAACCCTCGCTGTCGCGCAAAAACGAGCAACGTATAAAACAAGAGCTCCCCCAAACCTTGCCGCCGATAGTTGGGATCGATCGCCAATAATGTAATATGTGCTTCCTCTAAAATAGCCCACTGACAGCCCATTCCTAGCAGTTTTGTCGGGGTGCAACTTGTGTTTCCCGCAAACAATCCGAGTAAGTCGCTACAGTCGCTATCTAACTCGCGACGATAGCCATCTTCACTCCACAAACCGCCCAAACAACGACGATCGAGGGCAACGATCTCGGTCAGACGATCGCTGCCCAAAGGGGCAACAGTGACAGTGGAAATCTTCAAGCGATCGCCATCTCGTAGCGACGATCGATCTCTTCCCAGTTTACCACATTCCACCATTGGCGTAAATATTCGCCGCGATCGTTGCGGTATTTTAAGTAGTAGGCGTGTTCCCAAACATCGTTACCCATGATTGGATAGTTGCCATCCATCAACGGACTATTTTGATTGAGGGTATTAATGACTTCTAAATTGCCATCTTTAAGAACTAACCAGGCCCAACCGCTTCCAAAGCGGGTTTTTCCAGCAGTTTCAAACTCTTCTTTAAATGCTTCAAAACTCCCGAAGCGATCGTCAATTGCCGCCGCGATCGCCCCTGTGGGTACCCCCCCGCCGTCGGGACTCATAATTTCCCAAAACATTTTATGGTTGACGTAGCCGCCCCCATTTTGGCGCACGGTTTTGCGAATTTCTTCCGGGATGCTTTCGATATTCCGTAACAATTCTTCCGCGCTTTTCTCTTGCAATTCGGGATAGGAACTTATTGCCGAATTCAGGTTGCGCGTATAACCCGCATGATGTTTGTCGTGGTGAAACCGCATAGTTTCCGCATCGATATAGGGTTCGAGGGCATCGTAATCGTAGGGAAGCGGCGGCAATTCAAACGGCCCGTTTTCCCCAGGAACGAACTCCATTTTCGATCGCGAATTGCCGGCAACAGTAGCAGTAGCAGTGCAACCGGGAACCGCACTCAAGGCCATAGCCCTCGCGCTAGCACCAAGGAAAAATAAAAACTGACGGCGGTCAACAGACATGATATAATTTTGATGGCATAAACAGCATTATCTTTTAAGTTACACGATTTTTCTGAAGGAGTGACATTAATTTGAGGCGATCGCCAGTTCCTCCCTCGATCGCCACCATTCTGACACCCGATGTCAATTAACGCGAACCCAGTCAAGATAGTGCTTTCGGCTGATGAGTGTCGGGAGGTTTCCCAGCCGCGATCGTCCCGATGCCAATTACCCATTACCTTTTAATTAGAAATCTCGTAGGTTGGGTAGAGGAACGATACCCAACGTCATCAATGCGCGGTTGTTGGGTTTTCATGCTTCAACCCAACCTACACTCTGATGAGTGTTGACAGGTTTTCCAGCCGCGATCGTCCCAATACCAATTACCCATTACCTTGTAATTTAGAGGATAGTGACCGATCGATCCCCCTCTCTCTTTGGGAGTAGCCCTCTCGCGCCCGTTGTTTTTGGTAATTTCCGGCTTGCCAGTGCTAAACTTTAATTATCGATCGCCTTTGCGAGGTCAACCCCATGCTCGAAAACCTATTGCGACCGAACAAATTACGCCTAGCCCTAGCCTCGGTTTCCGTTGGCGCGGGAATGCTGTTCGCGACGCTTCCAGCCGCAGCCCAAGTCGTGATTATTCAACAGCAACGGACTCCGGTTCGCTATTACGAACGGACGTTTCGTAGCGGTTCGCACATTTTTGGCAGCCCCATTCCTGCCCCCACGACAGTCGATCCCTATACGGGGCGTGCCAGTCGCGGAACCTATCACTACTATCCGCGTACCTACTATCCTCGCGGATCTTACGATTATGGTAGCTATCGCCATCGCCGCGATCGCCACTACCGCTACAACGACGGAGGTATCATTTTCTCGACTCCAGATGTGTACATTCAATTTGATGATTAAGTTTTGTTAGGGCGATCGACGCGCGATCGCTCTTTTTTTGTTTGGGTTTTCAAGTATTGTGTTCGTCAGTGTCATCGTTCCTACCTACAACCGCCGTTCGATCTTAGAAAAATGTTTGCCCGCCATCGCCCATCAAGACTTAGGCGAAGATAGCCTCATTGATGACTGGGAAGTTATCGTCGTTGATGATGGTTCCACCGACGATACCATTGTATGGCTAACGCAAACCGTTGTCAATTTCCCTCGCATTCGTTGGTTTCGGCAAAACCATCTCGGCCCCGCCGCCGCCCGCAATTTAGGGTTAGAAAAGGCGCGGGGCGATACCATCGTGTTTATCGATAGCGATTTAGTTGTAACTCCCAGTTTTTTAGCGGCCCATGCGAAGGGGTTAAAGCAAGGACGAGAAAAATACGACGATCGCGTTTTTACCTACGGTCGCGTCATCAATACCTCGAATTTCGACAATCCGACTTGCGAACCTTACAAACTCACCGACTTTTCTGCGGCTTATTTTGCCACTGGAAATGTCGCCATCTCCCGCCACTGGCTCGACAAAGCCGGACATTTCGATACCGCATTCTCTCAATACGGTTGGGAAGATTTAGAACTGGGAGTTAGGCTCAAACAGTTAGGTTTGAAACTGATTAAATGTCCCGAAGCAGTGGGCTATCACTTGCAAACTTCCTTTACGGTCGATCGCTTGCCATCTTTAATCGATCGCGAAATTCAACGGGGACGCATGGGGTTAATATTCTATCAAAAGCATCCCACCTGGGAAGTGCGAATGATGGTACAAATGACTCCATTGCATCAACTTCTCTGGGGCATTTTATCTTTAGGCGGAACGTTAAACGAGCGTACAATGGCTCCGTTTTTGCGCTGGTTGGTCGATCGCGATCGTCCGCAACTGGCGTTAGAAATTGCTCGTATTTTCCTGAACTGGTATAACGTGCGTGCAGTTTATCAGGCCTACCGAGAATGGCAGCGATCGCGTCTTTAGTTAAGTGTCTCGGGTCGCGCGAATAGCAGCCCCCAACAACCCCACTTGCGGGTTTAGAACGACCTGGACGGAAACTTTATCGAGTACCGGACTGACGCGACCTTTATAGCGATAGGTCTTTAAGAAGCGATCGCCTTCTACTATCAATGGTAGAATTTTAGCAGCAATGCCACCCGCCACGTACAAACCGCCGTAAGGAAGGAATTTTAGGGCCACATTTCCCGCTTCCGCACCGTAGGCATCGACAAACAATTCTAACGCCTGACGGCAAGTACGATCGCGGTTTTCTAGCGCCGCAGACGCGATCGCCGCCCCCTTATCCGATGCGTTGAGAATCTCTTCGTTGCGATCGCCGTTTTTCTGTGCTAAAAATTGATAAATTGAAGCAATGCCCATGCCCGAAACCACTCGTTCTACGGAGACGCGAGGTAACTGTTGGACATCGATTAAATAGTTCAGCAATTCAAATTCTAACTCATTGCGCGGCGCAAAATCTGTATGTCCACCTTCGGAGGCAAAAACCCGATAGCTGTCGCCAACTGGGATAACAAACCCTTGACCGAGACCCGTTCCCGCGCCGATAATGGCGATAGGCGCACTCGGATCGGGTTCTCCCGCTTGCAATACCTTTACGTCATCGTCTTCGAGTCCTAAAATGCCGTAACCGACGGCTTCAAAATCGTTAATCAACCACACGCGATCGAGGGATAATTCATCTTGCAAGCGATCGCCCGTCAGCGACCAGGATAAATTGGTCAGCGTCGAGGTATTGTTAACTACAGGCCCCGCGATCGCGAAACAAGCCCGCGTCGGTTTTCCCGGTGCGTTCTCTAGAAATTCTCGCACCATCGGCACGAGATCGTCGTAGGCTTGACTGGAGTAGGTGGCTTGATGTAATGTTTTCGGTGCGGAACTGTCACCCGCGATCGCTTCTGCCAATCGTAAGATGGTTTTTGTGCCGCCAATGTCGCCAGCGAGTAAAAAAGTCATATCAGTCGCTACGCTCCAATTCAAAATTCAAAATTCAAAATTCAAAATTACGACTGCAACTCTGAAGCCAGAAATTTTGTAGGTTGGGTGGAGAGATAACACTCAACGCCATCCGTTACGGTTGTTGGGTTTCATACTTCAACCCAACCTACATCTAGAATACCTGAATTTTGTCGATTTTAGGCTGCCTCGATCGTACCACAAAAAGCGATCGTCTCTTGACAGTCTGGATTTTTAGGGTTTCGCAATTGCGGCCCCGCCCCTATCGTGTTAGGTTAACACCTGTATTCTCACATATTATCGATACGACACCAAAACGGAGACACCATGGGTCGCGCTACCAAAGTCGTTCTCGCCTATTCCGGCGGAGTTGATACCACCGTTTGCATTCCCTACCTCAAACAAGAGTGGGGCGTTGAAAAAGTCATCACCCTCGCCGCCGATCTCGGTCAGGGAGACGAACTCGCACCGATCCGGGAAAAAGCCCTCAAATCTGGGGCCAGCACCTCCTTAGTCGCAGATGCCACCGATCGCTTCATTCGCGAGTACGCCTTCCCCGCCATTCGCGCCAACGCCCTCTACGAAAACCGCTATCCTCTGTCTACCGCATTGGCACGCCCGTTAATTGCCCGGTTGTTGGTGGAAGCCGCCAAAGAACATGGGGCCGACGCGGTGGCCCATGGCTGTACCGGGAAAGGGAACGATCAGGTACGCTTTGACGTGGCGATCGCGGCTTTAGATCCCAACATCAAAGTTTTGGCCCCAGCCCGCGAGTGGGGCATGAGTCGGGAAGAAACCATCGCCTACGGGGAAAAATTCGGCATTCCTTCCCCAGTGAAAAAGTCCTCTCCTTACAGCATCGATCGCAATTTGTTAGGGCGCAGTATTGAAGCGGGGCCTCTCGAAGATCCCTGGAACGAACCTTTAGAAGAAGTGTTCGATATGACTAAGGCGATCGCCGAGACTCCCGACGATCCCGAGTACGTGGAAATTGGGTTTGAAAGCGGCAACCCCGTCAGCTTGGATGGCAAAACCCTCGCCCCGGTCGAGTTGGTTTCCCAACTGAACGAAAAAACCGGACGACACGGTATCGGCCGCATCGCCATGGTGGAAA
>CAKZKB010000356.1 GCA_937121005.1 uncultured cyanobacterium
TGTATAATAGATTCGGCTATAGTGGGAAGATAAGGTCGAGCCATTACTTATGGGAACGGAAACCGACGAACTATTGTTCGCTAGCGAGAGCGACGAACTAATATTTGCTGACGAAACCGACGACACTGCACCCGCGATCGCGGTGTGGAAAGTGGCGATCGTCGATGACGAAGAGGAAGTGCATCACGTGACCCAACTCGCACTCGATGACTTTAGTCTCGATGGCAAACCCATTCAGTTTTTAAGTGCGTTTTCTGCGGCCGAAGCCGAACAATTATTCGCACAACATCCCGATATTGCTGTCGTCCTTCTCGATGTTGTCATGGAAACCGACGATGCGGGATTAAATTTTGTTAAGTATTTGCGCCAAACCTTGAAAAATGACTTAGTACGAATTATCCTTCGTACCGGACAACCCGGACGCGCTCCAGAACGAGAGGTGATTCTCAACTACGGCATCAACGATTATAAAGCGAAAACCGAACTTACTGCCAACAAACTGTTTACCACATTGGTGACGGCGTTGCGGGAGCGATCGACATTAGAAGTCAAGGATCGCTACGCAACGCAACTGCAAGACCTCAATACCAGCTTAGAGGAAAAAGTGGCCGATCGCACGGCAGAATTGCAACGCGCCAACCAAGAAATCCAGCAACTCAACGATCGCCTCAAGACCAAAAATTTGCTGTTAACAGCTGAACTAGAAGTGACGCGCCAGTTGCAGCAGATGTTACTCCCGAACGATGAAGAATTGGGCAAAATTGAAGACTTAGATATTGCCGGATTTATGGAGCCGGCGACAGAAGTGGGCGGCGGCTATTACGATGTTTTCGAGCATAACGGACTGGTAAAAATTTGCATCGGCGATGTCACCGGACACGGACTCGAAAGCGGCGTATTGATGTTGATGGTGCAAACCGCAGTCCGCACCTTAGTCGAGGACGATCGCACTGACGTTAAGGAGGTGTTGCAAATTCTCAATCGCACGATTTATAACAATCTCCAGCGCATGAAATGCGATCGCAACTTGACGTTACTGCTGGTTGACTATCAAGACGGAGAAATGCACCTAAGCGGACAGCACGAACACGCGATCGTCGTGCGAACGGGGGGCAAAGTCGAAAAAATCGATACCGTTGACCTGGGGTTTCCCATTGGTTTAGAACGAGATATCGCACCGTTCGTGCACCAGCAACAGGTGAGTTTGAATGCCGGAGATACGGTCATTTTATATACCGATGGGATTGTGGAAGCCGATAACGATCGGGGTGTGGCTTACGGGTTAGAATCGTTGTGCGCGATCGTCGGACAACACTGGCAAAAAAGCGCCGCCGAACTGCGACAAATTATCATTGATGACGTGCGCCGTCACGTCGGGAATTGCCAAGTCCGAGACGACATGACGCTACTGGCCATTAAAAAGCGATAAAGGGGGAGAAACCATGCTCGATGCGATCGCCTGCAACGCGAATTTTGAAAACGACGAACTGTTGTTTGCTGACGAAACAGCAAGCACTGAAACTCGCTTGTCAACCTGGCCGGTTTTAATTGTAGACGACGATGCGGAAGTCCGTCAAATCACAAAATTGGTACTCGGTGACTTTACCTTTGAAGGGAAGGCGTTGCAGTTTTTAGAAGCCGCTTCTGGAGAAGAAGCGCGGCAAATTGTCCGCGATCGCCGGGATCTTGCTGTCATTTTAATCGATGTCGTCATGGAAAGCGATCGCGCCGGTCTAGAGACGATCGACTACATTCGTAACGATCTCGAAAACGAAGCCGTTCGCATCATTCTCCGCACCGGAGAAGCCGGACAAATTCCCGAAAGCGAAGTCATCGTTCGCTACGAAATTGACGACTACAAAACCAAAACCGAACTGACTGCGGGGAAGTTGATGGCGACGATGCTAACCGCACTGCGATCGTATTCCTTGCTGTCCAAATTTTCCGTCACGAGCCAACAGTTGCAAACCGAAATCGAGCGGCGATCGCGCAGCGAAGAACGAGAAAAAGCCAAGTCGAACCAACTCGCCAAAACCTTGCAAGAATTGCGAGAAACCCAAGCACAACTGGTGCAAAACGAGCGCATGACCGGCTTGGGGCAAATGGTCGCTGGAATTGCCCACGAAGTCAACAACCCTGTCAATTTTATTTATGGCAATCTCATCCACGCGCATAAATATGTAGAAGATTTGTTTGAACTGATCGAAATGTACCAACAAGTTGTCGGCGATCGCGACTCCAACGTCAACGAATTCAAGCAAGCAATTGATTTCCCCTTTATTGTCGAAGATATTCCCAAAATGTTCGAGTCCATGCAAGCGGGAGCCGATCGCATCCGCGACATCGTGCGATCGCTACGCAACTTTTCCCGGTTAGACGAAGCCGAACAAAAAACCGTTGATGTTCGCGAAGGCATTGAAAATACCCTCACCTTACTCCAACATCGCTTGCACGTTGACAACGGAAACATCCCCATCGAAGTCAGCGCCTACTATGGAGATTTGCCACACCTGACCTGTTACGCCGGACAACTCAATCAAGTCTTCTTTCACCTATTTAACAATGCCATCGACGCGCTGGAAACGCGCTATAAAACCACCCGAAACCGAGCCGAACCGCCTCAAATCTGGATTCGCACACAACTTGTGCGAGAAGATTGGATCGGCATCAGCATCCGCGACAACGGTATCGGCATCTGTCCGGCCCAAATCGAGAAAATTTTCGATCCCTTTTTCACCACCAAACCCGTCGGGAAAGGAACGGGATTAGGACTGTCGATTTGCCATTCGATCGTTGTCGGCAAACATAGTGGTAAAATTGAGTGTACCTCCACGCGAGGGGAAGGAACAGAATTCACCATCGAACTTCCCGTTGTGCAGTAACCAGTGACCAGTTTTAAGATGGGGAGACAAGGGGACAAGGGGACAAGGGGACAAGGAGAAATCACTATTCATACTTCATCCTTCTGATTTCATCCTTTCTATCTTCCTCAAACCTCACACCTCATACCTCATACCTCACACCTCACACCTCAATGAACACCGTTGCTGAAGACGCGATCGCCTTGCTACTCGACCTAGCCGAACGGGGAGAAGTGAACCCCTGGGACGTACAGGTGGTGGATGCGATCGATCGCTGCTTGCAGGAACTGACCCCCGTCGCCATCGACGGGCACCACCGCCATTTGTCGCGATCGGGACAGGCGTTTTTGTACGCCGCTATGTTAGTATTACTCAAAGCCGATACCCTGGCGCGATCGGAAACCGAAGAAGAGAACGACGAACCCGAAATCGAAGAATTTCCCGAGTTCGACCCCGAAGATAGCGGCCCCGGTTTACCCCAAAAACTCGAACGCCAACTGCGCCGCCGGGCTGTGGCCCCACCCCCTCCCAAACGCCGCGTCAGCCTGCAAGAACTGATCGAACAGTTGCAGGTGATGTCGAACACCCTAGCCGAACCGCGCCGACCCCGCCGCATTCGCCGCCAGTCCAAACTCGAAGCGGCCCGTACCATCGGCGATTTGGCCCACCAAGAAAATTTAACTGAAACCGCGCAACAATTAGAGCAGTTTTTAGGCGATCGCTGGGATGATATTGCTGGGAATAGCGAGTGGGTAGACTTCGATCGCCTGCTGTCGGTCTGGCATCATTCCCAAAACCAAACCCCCATCACTCCCCACGAACAAGTAGGATTATTTTGGGCTCTGTTGCTGCTGTGTTCCCAGTCTAAGGTAGAGTTGGAACAACCGGAATTTTACCAAGCCATTCGCGTCAAGCAGATTCGTTTAAAATAAAAGAAACCGGAGCGAGAGAACCATGCTTGCCGAGTTTCGATCGCGCTATCCCAACGGTAGTTTACTCTCCGAGTTCGTCACTTACGAAGGCGGCCAGTACGCGATTCGGGCTGTTGTCCAAATCGATGGTAACACTGTCGCCACTGGCTTTGCTGCCGATACCAACATCGAAACGGCCGAAGATCGGGCCAGAAACCGCGCCCTAGAAATTTTGGGCATTTCTACGGAAACCCCATCTCCTCCCCCGAACAAAGAGAATGGAAAAACGAGCGATCGTCCGCTTGCAGAGGTGACAGCGCCTTCCACACCCGCCCCCACACCTCAGAGGGCGAACGCCGTTCGCCCCTACGAAAGCGCCCCCACCGACGACTCGGACTTAATCGTGCGATCGCAGGTACAACTCGAACGCTTGGGGTGGACGAAAGCCCAGGGGCGATCGTATTTACTCGATAAATACCAAAAAGCATCGCGCCAACATCTGACGCGCCAGGAACTTCAAGAGTTCGTCGCCTATCTAGAATCTCTACCCAGTTAAAGGAATCGTACCCTATGAGTCGCCATCTTTGTGCTTCTGTTTTTGCCCCCGTCGCCGCCTTCAGCATTCTCGCCGCCACTGCGTTACCCGCTTGCACGCAAGAGGCCCCACCCCGAAGTTTAACGACGATCGGCCAGGCGACTGTCTCGATCCCGACGACGCTGGCGCAAGTTAACTTAGGCGTAGAAGTGCGCGGGGCCACCGCCGAACAGGCCCAAGCCGAAGCCGCCGAACGCTCCTCGGCTGTGGTAGACTTGCTGCGATCGCGCAACGTAGACGAGTTGCAAACGCGGGGCATCCAACTCAACCCGGTCTATACCAACCGCAACGGCACGAATGCCATCACTGGGTACTCTGCTAGCAACATCGTCAGCTTCCAAATTGAAGTCGATCGCGCCGGGGAACTCCTCGATGATGTTGTCGAAGTCGGGGCCACGCGCATCAACGGGATTAGTTTCACCGCCACAGACGAAGCGATCGCCGCCGCCGAACGGGAAGCCTTGCAACTGGCGGCCCGAGATGCCCGCGATCGGGCTGATGTCGTCCTTGGTGCTTTGGGACTCACCGCCGACGAAATTATCCGCATCAACCTCAGTTCTAGTTCCGGTATTAACCCGCCACCACCAATGGCTCCTCGTTTATCCGCTCCTGAAGTTGGAGACATTTTGATTGCTACCCCCGTCGTCGGTGGCGAACAAGATATCCGCGCGAGTGTTACCTTAGATATCAGTTACTAAACCGCGCGATCGTCCGTCGCTACGCTCCAATTCAAAATTCGTCTTGGAAAGTTCAGGGGGAA
>CAKZKB010000357.1 GCA_937121005.1 uncultured cyanobacterium
CGTTGGTTTTGCACGAATAAACTCGGGGGCTTGTATCCATGATATTCTCGGTCATGGGAGCATCTCGCTCTTGAAGTGCAACCCGGTTACTGCCAATTTCCGATGGCAATTAACGGCGACCAAACCGCCGGATGTTCGGTTTGAAAATCCGCGATCGCCTGAAGTTGAGCCGCTTGCAGTGCCTCAGCAACCGTATTTTCTGGTTTCAACAATTGCCGATAGAATATTTCAATAATGGGGACGATATCCGCATCGTCGATGGACCATAACGTAGCTAGGGCTGTTTTGGCTCCCGCACGCACGGCTACCCCTCCCATTCCCAACGCCGATCGACTGTCTCCCGCCGCCGTTTGGCACGCGCTTAACACTAACAATTGTATGGGTTCGTCGAAAGCAAACCCGTCGGGAACAAAGCGATTGCGAATGGCGCGATCGAGGTGACGAATGGGAATTAATTCGTCGTAAGCGACTAAAAAAGTATGCCGTCCATCGACACCAAATTCGCCATGGGTAGCAATGTGCACCATTTCTACAGGCTCGAAGGTATTGCGAACGCGATCGACAAAATTATCGAAGGTAAACTCTTCATCGAGCAAGATGGTATGTTCTGGAAGTAAAGAAGCCACAATTTCGATTTCACGCTTCACGTTGGGAAGGGCAGGAAATAAATGGCGAGAAACCGTTAATCCCATGAGCAATGTATTAGTATTGGAGCGATCGAAGGGCGTGCGTTCGGTAATGCTCAACCCCGGACTGACGGCGATCGGATACAATTCGATGGCGAATTTCGTGCCATTGTAGAGGGCAGACATGGGAACTTTTCGCAGTGCGCCATCGTGAATAAAGACTACCGTGCGCGGCGCAGAGGCTTCTAGTTCGGCGGCGATCGGCGTAATAAGAAGCTCGTACAGTTCTCGGGCCGGTTTGAGATATTCGTTAGTGGTGCGCTTTTCTAGGGTAAACCGGAGGCGATCGACCTTTTGGGTCAAGTCCGCTTTAGAAATAGGGACGATATATTCGCGCCAGGAACTTTCCCGAAAACGAGCCACAATTTCCAAGCGATCGGGAAAGACAATTGTATAAATGTAAGCCGCATTGGGATCGAGTGCTTTCCCCTCATCTCGCAAACGCTTGCTTTCGGCTCGCACGCAATTATCGCCAAAAAAGTTTTGCAACTCCGAAATTTTTAAGCGCTCCAGTACCTCCCGCGCCGTTTCCAGATCGCCAGTGCGTTTGTCTTCAGGATCGAGTAAAATTGTTAGCAGTTGGCGGTAGACAGGTTCGACGAGATCTTTAAAGTCAGCTTGCGCGTCTAAGTTGGTTGGAACCACTTCGCTGCGGGCTTCCTCCAAGCTATCCATGGCCGCTAAATAGGCCGCGATCGCCTCTGGACGGCGATGGGTTTTCGCCAAAATGCGCCCCGCTTGCCACTGCCACAAATACAAACTCTCCGTCGATCGCGATTCTTGGGCTGCATACTGAGCCGTTTGCGAAAAAGACAGGGCGCGATCGCTGTCTCCCGCCAGTTCGTAGAGATGACCCAGATCCCCCGCCGCGTAGGACTCGGCCCGGCGATCGTCGATGGTGCGAGCCACCTCCAGAGCCCGGTGCAACAACTCGTAGCGGGCCTCGCTTTGGGGATCGCCATCCCAATATCGCGCCAAGTTGACGAGGATAAAGGCTTTATCGCGAGAGTCGGGTTCGTCGGCCAGTAGGGCGGCGGCCCGGCTGCGTTTGGCGGCTAAATCGATGCGAGTGTCACTGGGGAAGCGGATGGCGGCCCGGTTGAGTCCGGCCAGGGCGCGGGCTTCCTCCAGTCCGCC
>CAKZKB010000358.1 GCA_937121005.1 uncultured cyanobacterium
TAACTCATCGAGGAGTTCGATCGCCCGCGTGTTGCTGCGCTTCGCTGCTGCATTGTACAGGGCCTCGAGCCAGTCTTGGGGGAGTCCGTGCCAGTTGGCGGCTTCTGGGGCAGTCTCGTCACCCTCGTTCGGGCTAGTTTCCTCGATCGCTTCGTAAATATAGCGGGCCCCGAGGTGGCGGGCGATCGTCTCCAGGAGAACGGTTTCAGCAAAAGGCTTGCGAACGAAATCCACACAGCCAGCCGCCAGGACGTTGGCCCGATCCTCTTCAAAGGCCCCTGCTGTCAGGGCGACGATCGTCGTCGGTTGGGGCTGCGATCGCGCTGTAATGATGCGCGTGGCTTCGTAGCCGTCCATGACAGGCATCCGCATATCCATTAAAATCAAGTCGGGCTGCCAGGTTTCCCAAACCGCGATCGCCTCTTCCCCGTTGCAGGCTTCGCGGACTTGAAAGCCCACCACCGACAGCAGTTTCACCAACACTTCTCGCGAGTCAGTGCGATCTTCGACCACCAACAAGCGATACTGGGGTTGACCGGGAGCCAAGCAAGCGATACGCTGGCGGGGTTGTTTGCTATTCCCGTTATCGCTGTCGGTAACAGTAGCCCGAATGGTAAAGAAAAAGCAACTCCCTTCCCCAAGGCGCGATCGCACTTCAATATTGCCCCCCATCAACTGTACGAACTTCTGGGAAATGGGCAAACCCAAACCCGTCCCCTGTTGGGAAGCCCGCCCGGTTTCGGTTTGGGCGAAGGCTTCAAAGAGGCGATCGAGTTCTTCTGGGGCAATACCGGGGCCGGTATCTGCAACTTGGAAGGAGAGGGCGGTATTTTTGGTTAGATTAGGGGATTGGGGGATTGGGGGATTGGGGGGCATCTCTGCGTTGTCAAGTTGTACTCGCAGCACGACTTCTCCTTCTTCGGTAAACTTGATGGCGTTACCGAGAAGATTGATTAGAACTTGGCGCAGTTTGCTCTCGTCGGTGCGAATGTAGCGCGGCACGTCGGGAGCGCGATCGAAGATCAGATGCAAGTTTTTAGATGTGGCTTTCAGCTTCAGCATCTCTTCGAGGTTTTTGATTAAATCGTAGAGATCGAAGCTGTTTTCGTTGAGGGTCGTGCGTCCGGCTTCAATTTTCGACATCTCGAGAATGTCGTTAATCAGCAGCAGCAAATGTTCCCCGGCGCGGCTAACTGTCCCTAACTGTTTTTTCTGGTCGGGGGTGAGTGCGGAGTAACGCGACATCAGTTGCGTGAAGCCGAGAATCGCATTTAAGGGCGTTCGCAACTCGTGGCTCATGTTGGCGAGAAACTCGCTTTTGGCCTGGTTGGCTGCGTCGGCTGCTTCTTTGGCTCGTTGCAGTTCGGCTGACTGTTTCTGCGTGCGATCGAGGAGTTCGGCTTGCTGCAACGCGACTCCTAACTGGGAGCCGATCTGGACGACAACGTTGATTTCTCCTTCGCTCCACTGACGGGGGCGATCGTTTTGATATACTGCCAGCAAGCCCCAAATTTGCCCGCCATGGGAGATGGGAACGATGATGTAAGCGCGAGCTTGGAAGCGCTCGAGCAGGTTTAGGTAGCAGCGATCGAACCCCGCCCGATAGACATCGCTGACGCAGCGATAGGTGGCTCCGCGAGCGTAGGCCCCGCCCTGGGTTTCGTGTAAATAAGTATCGCGGACGGTATCCCCTTGCGTCCAGTGGGCGACGGCGCAATGTTCCCGGTTGAGGGTGTTGGCTTTCAGTTCGGGATTTTTTTTCTGTTCGACAACGAGGGGCGGCCATTGGGATCCGGCGGTTTCGGCCACGAATTCACCGCTCCAGTTGCGGGCGAAACGGTAGACGGCGACGCGATCGCAGCGCAACAACTGGCGCAGTTCGCGGGTGGTGGAGCGAAAAATGGTATCGATATCTAGGCTTTGGCGCATTCGCTCGAGGACGCGGGCGATGGCCCGATCGCGTTCGGCTCGATCGACTCGAGATCGAACCCCGACTGCGGCTCGAGCGACCAAGGCGGGATCGGCTTGCTGGCGCTCCAGTTCGGCGGCGGCGCGGGCGGCAAAAATCCGTAAAATCGAGTCGGTGTCGGGATCGCGCTCCATGGGACGGGTATCGAATACGCTCAAATAACCCAACACGCGCCCCTCTGCACTGGTGAGGGGCAAACAGAGATAGCTTTCGACTTGCAAGCGCTCGAGCAACCCATCGTCGGGAAACAGGCGACGGACGTTTTTCGGATAGTAGCCCGGATCGCCTTCGCGAACGCGGGCGCAGGGGGTATGCACGAGGGCGGCTTCTCGGGGTTCGCCCCAAGTCTCTCCTTGCCAAATTGCTAGGGTGCGGGCCCGATCGCCGTTGATAAATTCACCGATCGCGGCATAGCGTACCCCCAAGGCGCGAGCCAAATGGCGGACGCAGGGACGGGCAAACCCTTCTCCAGTGGCGGCGGCGGTTCCGGCGGCGATCGCGCTCAGGGCTTCTTCGCGACGCTTGCGAGCGCTAATATCGGTGACGCGCACCAAGTTCGCCCGCCAGTCTCCCACGCGCAGGGGTTTGACGGCTAAACTCCCCCAAAAGGATGTCCCCTTGCGGGTGACGCATTTGACTTCTTGACTCCAAAACCCGCAGCGTTCCATGTCCGAAAGCATGGCGGCTAGTTGGCAGGGGGGGAAGGCGTTATCGAGCAAGCTGCGACTCTCGATACCGACAAGATCGCCGGGCGAGTCGGCAGCAAACAAGTCCAGCGCCCGCGAGTTACACTCGACAATGCGATCGCTGCGAGCATCGACAACGAATAAGGCATCGGCGGATTCGTTGAAAACCGCTTCGAGTAGGTCTTTGGAATCTTGCAAGGCGGCTTGCGCTTGCTCGCGATCGGTGATGTCTCGCAGGGTTCCCCACAGGCGAACGGCTCGTCGGTGCTTGCGCTCGATCGCCTCTCCTCGAATCTCAAGATAACCGATTTTTTCGTCGGCTTGCAAAATTCGGACTACCATGGGCTGGAGGCGGCCGGTAATCACCGATCGCTCTAAGCGGCGGTTCCACCGATCGCGATCGTCGGGATGAATTTTGGCGATGGATCGCAGGTACGTCACCGGAGGCGAGGTGGGGTCGAGTCCCAACAAGCGCCACCCCTCCGAGGAAATCGTCAGTTCGCCGCTAATCACATCGAATTCCCACGTGCCGACTTCGGCCAGGCGTTGCAGGCGGGAGAGTCGATCGCCTTCAGGCGCGATCGCGGGTACATTAGCAGAAGTAGTAGTGCTATGGTAAGACACGAGGGGTTAGGTGACGGCGAAACTCTTCATATATCTTAATAAGGTTTAAGATAAATCCCCAAGTCAATCATCGTTAGGGCAATAGGGAAGGCGATCGGTGACGACGGGAGGGATGGGGCGGGCGCGACCGTTCTCAAATAGATTTTCGTCGCACAAATTGAGGCGATCGATAACGTCGTTGGTGCGCTCGGCCAAATAGAGGTAATTGCAGCGCTGCTGGCTGCGAAGGCGATCGAACTGGTCGTTAACCGTCACCTTGATAAACCAGCCCAAGCCCGTCGCGACCGCCCCCGATCGCGCTGAGTGGAGCGCAGCGCGATCGCTTTCTCGTGCCCGCACATACTAACCTATAAAAACTTTCACTTTGGGGTTGACATTTCTTATTGTTTTCACTAAAGCAATAACAGAGGCGTAAGAACCTCAAACAATGGCCTTAAGATCGAGGGCGACTTTCGTTAAGTCCCGAACGCCGACTTTAGTTTGGCTGAGGCCGCTTGCTGTTTCCGAAACGCCCGAATTGATAGAATTCATGGCATCGACCATTTGTTGAATAGCGGTCGCTTGCTGGCTGGCATTTAGGGAAATTTGCTGCGTACTGAAGACAATATTGTTAATGGCTTCGGCTACGCCTGTAAAGGCCTGTTCGGTTTCTCGGGCAATTTCTACCCCTTCTTTAACCGTCTGCGTTCCGGCTTCCGCGACCACAGAAGTCGATTGGATCGAAGTTTGAATTTCGCTCACCAAATCGTTAATTTTTTCGGCGGATTGTTTGCTGCGATCGGCAAGTTTGCGAATTTCGTTGGCCACCACAGAAAAACCTTTACCGTGTTCTCCGGCCCTGACGGCTTCCACCGCCGCATTGAGAGCGAGCATATTGGTTTGATTGGCCATATCGCTCACCAACGTCGAAATCGTGCCAATTTGCTGCGTGCGCTCGCTCAAACGAGCAATATGGTCGGCAATTCCTTCAACAGCATCTTTGAGGCTGGCCATCCCGTTTAAAGTGCGCTCTACTGCGAGGGTTCCCCCTTTAGCCAAGTCCGAGGCTTGGTGCGCTCCCACGGCCACGGATTCGACTTGTTCGGCAGATTGACGGGACGAAACGCCTAACTCTTCCATTGTAGTGGTCGTTTGGTTCACCGAAGCTGCTTGTTGGTTGGCAATGCGTTCTTGTTCTTCAACGGTAGACGACATTTGCGTTGAGGAAGACGCGATCGTCCCGGCTGCTTCGTCGATGGTTTGGGTAATGCCTTTGGCGATCCACAATCCCAATAGCACTGCCAGAATTGCGGCCAAAATGGTACTCGCAATCACCGCAACAATTAAAAATTGGAGTGCGTCTTTTTGCTCGGCATCGAGAATCGCATATTGCGCTTGTTCGCGCTCTTCAAATTGCTCGGTTAATTCTTCGACGCGCTCGAGGCGAGGAACGACTTGCCGCGCCCACAAGGCACTGGCTTCGTCGCCTTGGCCTTGGCTGTTTAAGTCAAAAGAACTCAAATAACCTTCGTCGATTTCGCCAATCAATTCCTCAACTTCTACGAGAATTTCAATTTGGTTGTTATTTTCCACTAAAACATCGAGATCTTCGATGTCTTCGTTGGCAGCTTCGACGGCTCCGGTATATTCGGCGAAAAACTTCCGTTCTTGGCTGATTAAGTAGCCTCGAGCCGATTTTTGCATCCGAAAAAATTCGATATTGAAATTTTTCAGTTCTCGGACGCTTTGATTGGAGATTTCCAGGTTTTGGGCTGTGGTTTCGAGCTTCTTGACGTTAGAGAACACCAGAGACGATGCCAGAATCATCAAGAGAATGGGGATGGAGTAGCCGAGGAGAATGCGACTTTGGAGTTTGAGGTTGGAAGCAAACAATGCTGAAGATTTGGCCATTGCAATTACAGTTTGCCAAAAACTTGTTAGACTGGGATCCAATTGGGCTATCCTGAAGAGGACAACAGCACGAGTAAAACAGCTGCGATCCTCTCGGTACACTCGATTGGCTGGGGAATGAAGACGATCGCGAGAACTTAATGGAGTCTGGTAGCGCTCCTTAGTTCTCTCACTCGTTTCTATTGTTATTATGGCAACGAATTCGCCAAAATAACTTGATGTTTTGCAAATTTATGTAAATCAACTGACAGCATGGCGATACTGGGTTAATAGTTACGTTCTTGCGGTTCAAACCGGGTTAGGGTGACGGGCATGGTGGCGATATCAATTCCTGCCGGAGAGTAGTACGCTAGGGTATGTTTAAGAAAGTTGTCGTCGTCGCGATCGGGGAAGTCTTCTCGCGAGTGAGCTCCGCGACTTTCTTTACGGTTGAGGGCTGAAGCCAGAATCGTTTTTGCGACCACAAACAGATTGTTTAACTCGAGGGCTTCCACGATTTCGGTGTTCCAAACTGTACCGCGATCGTCGATTTTCACCTGACGAACGCGATCGCCGATCGCCTCTAATTGTTCTAACCCGGTTTCCATCAACTCTTGGGTACGAAATACGCCGCAATATTCGCTCGTGCAGTCTTGCAAGGCTTGGCGAACTTCGTTGATGCGATAATTTCCTTGGCGATCGAGCAGCGATCGAATTTGACGCGCTCCCTCATTTAAATAGCGCACTTCGTCAATACTGGGAAACTTGCGATCGTCTACAAATTGGGCGATCGTCCGGCCGACAACTTT
>CAKZKB010000359.1 GCA_937121005.1 uncultured cyanobacterium
TGCGGAAACCGGAGAACTCCACCAGCAAAAACCCCATCCGCTACAACAAATTGCTGCAATTTCTCGCAACGCTAGAGGTCAACTTCTCCTCGCAGGAGAACTCGACGGTAAAATGACGGTTTGGAACGAGGAAACAGAAACCGCGATCGCTACCTTTCCCGCCGCTTCTGAAGGCGCGATCGCCCTCAGCGAAGATGGTAAAACCCTCGCCACCGTCACCGACAAACTGCGCTTGTGGAATGTGGAAACCGGGAACCTCGATCGCGTTCTCGACATCGATCGGTTTGGGAATATCGATCTCGTCGCCTTATTGAATGACAAAGAGACGCTGATTGTCGGCGATGGCGAAGATCGGTTAGAATTGTGGAATACCACAACCGATCGGTTGTGGTATGCAGACTCCGAAAATGGGGCGTTCGCGGTTGCTTATGTCGGAAATTATCTCTTCCTAACCGGATCGCGATCGGGACACATTCAGCTTTGGATGAACCCCACTATAGATTGACTTCTCCTCTGACTAAAGCACAAAGGTCGGGGTTTTAGCGCCTATGCCGGGGATAAAGACATTCTCGTTGGCGAACGATGGTACAATCTAATGGTGCATAGCCGATCGCCCTTGTTTCCCCAAGCGAATGAGGACAAAATAGCTCAAATACAAAACGTAAATCGTCAGTCCTAAAATGCCTAAAAATCCGAGGAACTGCGTCCCACTTCCCGCATGAAAAATTTCTTTAAATCCCCAAGGCGGATCTAGCCAAATCCGACAAGAAGCGGTTTCGAGTAACGCCTGCGATCGCAGTCCCGCACAACTTAAAGTTGGGATTTGCGCCAAGACTCCTAAAATACAGTATACTGAAGTTGCCCAGCGCCACGATGTCAGCGTCCATTTCAGTGGCGACGGTGGGCGATCGTCAATTTCCTCGTTCAAATCCACCCAAAACCATAAAGAAATCGGGATCAAAATGCGGGCGATCCAACCGGAAACAAAGAAGATCGGCAGCGCTGCAATCCCTAAATACACGGAAATGGCTAGCAAACTAGCAACGCGCCAATAAATGACTAACAAGCGCTGCATGGCTTCAGCCTTCGAGACAAATGCCCAAATTAGCAACACTAACGGTAAAGTAACGGTTAGCAGTACCGCTAAGCGATAGTCCATCCAAACGAGAGGTTCGAGCAGGTCGGGAGACATTCTTTCCGGTTTGTAAGGGTCATGTTATTATAGCAAACAAACGGTCTAGCGATCGCTCCCTTGCAAGCGACAAGTCGCCAAATCGCTGCTGAGGCGTTCGAGAACGCGATCGGCATCGATCAACCGTTTCAAAACCACTTGTCCGATGGCTTCGGTATTCGATGCTTGCGGGGTTGCGGGTTTTACTTCCACCATCAATACCGCATCTTCCACCCGATATAAATAGAGGGTTTGCGACCCTTCAACAATGGCTAAATCCATGCGGTGAATGTCCGGTTGTCGCCGCCAAGCGGTGTGGTTCCACAGTCCTTCTTTTCCCCAGACGCGGCTAACGATCCAGTTTTCAGCTAAGAAGAAATATTTCACGGTGGGTAGGTGGGTAATGGGTTAAGATTGAGGGGGTACGGGTACGGTTAAAACAGGGGCGATCGCCTCGTACCAAGTGCGGGCAA
The DNA here is from genome assembly GCA_937121005.1 of uncultured cyanobacterium. Taxonomy (GTDB): domain Bacteria; phylum Cyanobacteriota; class Cyanobacteriia; order Cyanobacteriales; family Geitlerinemataceae; genus CAKZKB01. Next base: position 1,645 of record CAKZKB010000359.1, read on the forward strand.
TTTTTTGATGTCCGTCTAAGTTGGGATGCAAACCATCCTCCAAATCCCTAACCGTGAGGGCGCTGTAAATATCGACAAAGAAAATCGACTCTCCTGCGTTGCTGCGGTTCGCAATTAAAGTCGCGATCGCGCTATTATAATTAATAACTCGTTGGTTGACTGGAGGCGCATCGATAGGAGGTATAGAACCGACAAATAAAGTGACGTTGGGTTGTTGCTTGAAAATGTCGGCGATTAGTGCATCGAGGCGATCGGGAGCAGTTTCTACCTCGTCGTCGCGCCCGATATCGTTCGATCCAATTAAGAGTAAAAGAACTTCTGGTTGGGCGCGACGCAACCATCCTTCTAGGCGTTTGTGTATTTGGGCGATTTGCCAACCGGAATGACCTTCGTGATCTTTGTCGGGCAAATTTGGCGGCCCGCTAGCGAGAGATCCGACAAAATTAATCTCGTAACCGCCATCAACCAACA
>CAKZKB010000360.1 GCA_937121005.1 uncultured cyanobacterium
CGGGCGCGTTTATCGGTCTGCCCGCCAATACCGAAGTGCCCGCGAAGCCTTTCAAAATGGGTTAGTTTTGGCCCAGGAGTTGGGCGATCGCGTTGCTTATTTTACCGTGCAGATCGAGCAGTTGGATCGGGCGCTATCGCAGCAGTAGAGATTAAAAAACCACAAAGACACAAAGAACACAAAGGGAAGTCGTTACGAGTTGTAGAAATGAGAGTTGTTATTGTCGGTTGTGGTATTATCGGGGCGACGATCGCCTACGAACTCAGCCGCATTTCTGGGTTAGAAATTACAGTTTGCGATCGTCAACTTCCGGCTTGCGAAGCAACGGGGGCGGCGTTGGGTGTTTTGATGGGAATTATCAGTCAAAAGACTAAGGGGCGATCGTGGGAATTGCGCCAAGACAGCATGAAACGATACGATTCTTTGGTTTCAAAACTGGAAGCGGCGACGGGTGAGAAGATTCCTTACAACCGCAACGGGATCCTCAAGTTATTGTATCCTGGGGATAAAATCGAGAAGTGGCAAAACTTAGTTGAGGTTCGTGCTGGGCAAGGTTGGAATTTGCAATTGTTGGATATAGAAGCAGTCCGCGATCGCTTTAGTTATCTCAACCTAGATCGTGCCATCGCTGCAATTTATTCCCCTGACGATCGCCAAGTAGATCCGGTTGCCTTAACGAAGGCTTTGGTTGCGGCTTCTCGGAAAAATGGTGTTAGGTTCGAGTTCGATTTTGCTGTCACTGATGCTGACATTGAAAGCAGCGATCCTTCTGAATTAAAGCACTGTCAAGTGGTAAAACAAGGTACGAGAAAAATTGAATGCGATCGTCTGATTCTTGCGGCAGGATTGGGATCGACTCCGTTTACCCAAAAGCTCGATCGCCCTACAAACCTCATCCCCGTTTTAGGACAAGCCTTGCAACTCAAACTCGATGGCGATCTCGGCAACAGCGAACCCATTATTACCGCCGACGACGTGCATATCGTTCCGTTAAGAAATGGCGAATATTGGGTCGGGGCGACAGTGGAATTTCCCCCAGAAACGGGCGAACTTGTCGCCGATCCGCAACAACTCGATACAGTCTTGAAACGGGCGATCGCGTTTTGTCCGCCATTGGAAACAGGGACGATCGTCCGTCAGTGGCAAGGTTTGCGTCCCCGTCCCCAAAACGAAGCGGCTCCTATCTTGCGATCGCTGCCCGGATACAATAATATCATGCTAGCAACAGGACACTATCGCAACGGTATTTTACTCGCACCGGCCACAGCTAAAGCAGTTTGCCATTGGCTATCTTCTTAGGAACTATTCCTAAAGCAAATGTGAAGAATGAAATGAGGTACGAGGTATGAGGTACGAGGTATGAGGTATGAGGTGCGAGGTGTGAGGTTTCAAGGATGAAGTAAGAAGGATGAAGGATGAATATTGATTTCTCGTCCTCCCCCCAATCCCCTAATTCCCCATCCCCCCTCTGGTATCTAAAGAAAATCTGTAGTCCGTCTAAAATTTTGCACCGATAGCAGAACCTCCCCTTAAAATAGATAGGGAACCATTCGATATGGAGGAAAGCGACCTCGGATAGAGGAATGTACCTAGAGGGGTTTGACTTAAGCAAAGCCTTGTGGATACGAGATCCCAGATCCGAGAAGTTAAACCACAGTCCGCATATCTAAAATCTAAAATTGAACGACTGATGACAAAACCTTACGAACCCACCATTCACCAGCGATCGCTCGATCGCGACTGCACGACCCTATCCCGTCACGTCCTGCAACAACTCAAAAGTTTTGGCCCCAACGCTCAAGATTTAAGTGCGTTGATGAACCGCCTTGCTTTGGCGGGAAAACTGATCGCTCGCCGCCTCAGTCGAGCCGGAATTGTTGAAGGCGTGTTGGGGTTTACCGGGGACGAAAACGTGCAAGGCGAAACGGTGAAGAAGATGGACGTTTACGCCAACGATGTCTTTATTTCCGTCTTCAAGCAAAGTGGCTTAGTGTGCCGTTTGGCTTCCGAAGAAATGGAAACGCCTTACTACATTCCTGAAAATTGCCCCATCGGTCGCTATACGTTACTCTACGATCCCATTGACGGATCCTCCAATATCGATACGAATCTAAACGTTGGCTCCATTTTTGCCATTCGCCAGCAAGAGGGCAATGACGAAACGGGAGAAGCCCTCGATCTGCTGCAAAATGGCCGCAAGCAACTGGCCGCCGGATACATTCTTTACGGCCCCAGTACGGTCTTGGTTTATTCTCTTGGAAATGGCGTTCATGCCTTTACCCTCGATCCCAGTTTAGGCGAATTTATTCTCTGGCAAGAAAATATCACCGTTCCCGAACACGGCCCCGTTTACAGTACCAACGAAGGCAACTTTTGGCAGTGGGAAGATTCGTACCGCGACTACATTCGCTACGTCCACCGTCACGAAGGTTATACGGGGCGCTATAGCGGCGCGTTAGTGGGAGATTTCCACCGAATTCTATTGCAAGGCGGCGTGTTTTTGTATCCGGGAACCCGCAAGAAACCGGAAGGGAAATTGCGCTTGCTTTACGAAACGGCTCCGTTAGGATTTCTAATGGAGCAAGCTGGCGGTCGTGCCAGTACGGGAAGCGAAAATATCCTCGATGTGGTTCCCGACAAATTGCACCAACGAACCCCATTTGTGGTTGGCAGTTCTGAAGATGTGGAACTGGTGGAGTCCTTCGTGCAAGAACGAGCCCGAGAAGCGAGGGACACGGCTCCCGTCTAACCCAGTTTTCTCGCAGATTTTTCCTTTTTAGTCCTTTCATTTCCAATCCTTATGACTACCCAAAAAAATCCCCTCTTCCAACTCCAAGAACACGGCCAAAGCGTCTGGATGGACAACCTCAGCCGCGATGTCATTCAGTCGGGCGAGTTGAAAAACCTAATCGAAACTCGCGGACTGCGCGGGATTACCTCTAATCCGGCTATCTTTGAAAAAGCCATTTCCGGCAACCAAATCTACGATGCCGATATCGAACAGGGCATCCGTGCCGGAAAGTCGGTACGCGAAATTTTTGAATCTTTGGCGTTTGAAGACATCAAAAATGCCTGCGATATCTTCAAGCCGATTTATGAGGAGTCGGGGGGCTTAGACGGCTACATCAGTATCGAAGTGCCGCCGGATATCGCCCACGACACGGCTAAAACCATCGAAGAGGCGAAGCGCTATCACCAAACCATCGATCGCCCCAATTTGATGATTAAAATTCCGGGAACCCCCGAAGGTTTGCCTGCGGTGACGGAAGTCATCGCTGCGGGGATTAGCGTTAACATTACCCTGCTGTTTTCAGTGGATGCCTACGTCGATACCTTCTGGGCCTATACCGCCGGCTTAGAAAAACGAGTCGAGAACGGCGAAGACATCAGCAAAATCGCCTCGGTGGCCAGCTTCTTCCTCAGTCGCATCGACTCGAACATCGACGATCGCCTAGAAGCGAAAATTGCCAAAACCGACGATGACAAGCTCAAAGAGAAGTTAAAAGGTCTCGAAGGCAAAGTCGCGATCGCCAACGCCAAAATCGCCTACCAGAAGTTTAAGGAAATGGTAGCGAGCGATCGCTGGCAGGCTTTGGCCGCCAAAGGGGCCAACGTGCAACGGCTGTTGTGGGCCAGCACCAGTACCAAAAACCCCAACTACAGCGATGTCATGTACGTGGACGAACTCATCGGCCCGGATACGGTGAACACCTTACCGCCGCAGACGATCGAAGCCTGTGCCGATCACTGCCATATCGACGATCGCGTGGAAACCGATATCGATGCGGCCAAGCAGATTATCGCCACCTTACCCGAAGCGGACATCGATCTCGATGAGGTGATGGCCGAACTGCTCGACGAAGGGATCGACAAATTCATCAAACCCTATCAGTCGTTGATGCAGTCGCTAGAGGAGAAAGTCAACCAACTGGCCGCCGTGTAACAATTTGCGGATAAAAACTGGGGGCAAACAGCTGTTTGCCCCTACAATGTTGAAAAATGCGATCGGGATTGTCATGCTGGCTGACACGCGGATAGGGAACTGGGTACGAGATGAGGCTCCTCTAGACGACGAGGAGCGATCGCGCCCGTCGCTTCGCTCCAATTAAAAATTAAAAATTAAAAATTAAAAATTTAGAACCGATCGCCTCGAAGCCCGATCGCGAAAAACGCAACATCCCATCTAAACCCACACCTCTAAGTCATCCTCCGATCGCTTTGCAAGAAAATTCCCTCCCAAAACCACAAATTCTGGTTATCATCTAAAAACTCACACCCCTCAGTCACACCGCGATCGCGGTGTAAAAAAATCTCCTCACGCGAACCGCAAATTTTCACCATCATCTGACACCCACACCCTTAAGTCACCTATGGTTGCCTTGCAAGAAAATCCACTCCGCGTCGGACTGCAACAGGATCGCATCCCCGAACCGCAAATTCTCGTCATCTTTGGTGCGTCTGGCGACTTGACCCACCGCAAAATCGTCCCTGCCATTTACCAGATGAACTTGGAGCGCAAACTGCCTCCCGAACTGACGATCGTCGGCGTAGCGCGGCGGGAATGGAGCGATGACTTTTTCCGCGATCACCTCAAACAAGGCATCGAAGAATTTGGAAGCGGCATCTACAGCCAAGAGGTTTGGGAAAACTTTGCTAAAGGATTGTACTACTGTTCTGGCAACATTGACGATCCCGAAAGCTATCAAAAACTGAACGCCTTACTGAGTGACTTAGACGAAAAGCGCGGCACTCGCGGCAACCGAGTCTTTTACCTTTCCGTTGCACCTCGGTTTTTTGCCGAAGCCACGCAACAATTGGGGCACGCTGGAATGCTCGCCGATCCCAAAAAGCAGCGCCTCGTGATCGAAAAACCCTTCGGACGCGACCTGGGTTCGGCCCAAATTCTCAACCGCGTCGTTCAGCAAGTCGGCGACGAAAAGCAAATCTATCGCATCGACCATTACTTAGGTAAAGAAACCGTCCAAAACCTACTGGTGTTTCGTTTTGCCAATGCGATTTTCGAGCCCTTATGGAATCGGCAATTCGTCGATCACGTCCAAATTACCGTTGCCGAAAGCGTAGGATTAGAAAACCGCGCCGGGTACTACGAAACGGCCGGAGCCTTGCGAGATATGGTGCAAAACCACCTCATGCAGCTATTTTCGCTAACAGCAATGGAGCCGCCTAATTCCCTCGATGCCGACAGCATTCGCAACGAAAAAGTAAAAGTCGTGCAAGCGGCGCACCTGGCCGATTTAGATGATATCGGAAACGCCGCCGTGCGCGGTCAATATACGCGAGGATGGATGAAAGGGAAAGAGGTTCCCGGCTATCGCGACGAACAAGGAGCCGATCCCAATTCCACTACGCCAACTTACGCAGCGATTAAATTACATATCGATAACTGGCGCTGGAAAGGGGTTCCCTTTTACCTACGAACGGGGAAACGAATGCCGAAAAAAGTGACTGAAATCGCCATCCAATTTAAGGAAGTGCCCTACGTGATGTTTCAGTCGGCCGCTAAGCAGGTGAGTCCTAATGTTTTGGCCATGCGAATTCAACCCAACGAAGGGATTTCTATGCGTTTTGAGGTGAAAACACCGGGGAACTCTTTGCGAACGCGATCGGTGAACATGGATTTTCGCTACGATACTGCCTTCGGAAAAGCGAATACGGACGCTTACGCTCGCTTGATAATCGATTGTATGCTCGGCGATCAAACCCTATTTACGCGCGGTGACGAAGTAGAAGCCTCTTGGCGCATTCTGACTCCTTTACTGGAACAGTGGGACGCACCTGCGCCTCCCGATGCCATTCCCCTTTACGAAGCAGGAACCTGGGAACCCGTCGAGGCCGAATTGTTGCTCAACCGCGACGGTCGGCGCTGGCGGCGCTTGTAAAGTACGCAAGGCGGAGACTGGATTTGAAGCATTGCGGTCTCCGCCACCCCGATCGAACGTTCTTCAGGTAGTCTTTAACATGGTTTGTTGGATTCTAGGTATTGGTCGCTGAATGATTTCCATTAAGATCGCTCTTTTGTTGGCAAGGAATTTCGATGCGAAACTCGGTTCCTTCTCCGGGGTGCGATCGCACGTTTAGCTGACCGCGATGCTGTTCGACAATAATTGAATGGGCGATCGACAAGCCTAAACCCGTGCCCTTGCCAACGGCTTTAGTGGTATAAAAGGGCTCGAAAATGCGAGGTAAAATGGATTCGGGAATGCCCAAACCGTTGTCCGCAATTGAAATCGCCACCGCCCCCTCTAAGAATTCGGTTTTGATGGTAATGGTATTGGGATGGCGATCGAGACTGGCGCGATCGAGTTTTTTGGTGCGCTCTTCTAAAGCATCGATCGCGTTGACGATCGTGTTCATAAAAACTTGATTGATCTGGCGAGCGTTGCAGTTCACCTTTGGCAAGGAACCGAACTCGGTTATGACTTGAATAGGGACTTTGTTCTGCGCCCCACTCAATCGATTGTTGAGCAGTCGTAAGGCAATTTGAATGCCTTCGTGCAAGTCAACGGCTTTGATATCCGACTCATCGAGGCGAGAAAACGTTCGCAACCCTTTGACGATTTCTTCGATTCGCGACGCGCCTCCTTTAATTGACTTAAGAATACTCATTAAGTCCGTGCGTAGGTACTCTAACTCGATTTCTTCTGCGAGTTCTTGGATCTCTTCGCTGGCATCGGGATAGGTTTCTCGATACAAGTCTAGCAGAGAAAACAAATCTTTGATATAATTTTCCGCATAGGAAATGTTGCCGTAAATAAAACTGGTAGGGTTGTTGATTTCGTGAGCAATTCCAGCTACCATTTGCCCCAAGGCGGCCATTTTTTCCGCTTGGATTAAATTGGTTTGCGTTCGCCGCAAGTTGTCGAGGGTTTCTTTTAACTCCCGAGTGCGATCGGTAACTTTATCTTCTAGAGTATGGGAGTAGTCTTCAAGTTTTTGGTTGGCTCGACCGAGTTCTTGATTCGTCTCTTCGAGCTCTTGATTGGTGGCGCTCAATTTCTCGTTGGCGCGTTCCAAGCAATGGCGATCGTGATAGTTGGTGGTTAAAATAGCTGCCGAGACGAGAGCGAGCAAGGGCGCAAAAATGGGAACAATCCAACCGTTGAGAAAAGCGACGTAACCGATGCCGACGATGGCGCTTCCGGCGACAAAAATTACGCTTAGCGTCCCTAAAAGCAGCACGTTTCGATAAAACCAGTGACTTTCTAATATTTTCCAACTGCCAAAGGTTCCAACACCCGACCAGACCAAAATCCACAACCACCCCCCTCGTTCGGATATTGCCACAAACATGGTGCGTCCGTCGAGAGCCGCATCGAGAACTTGGCTGGTAATATTGGCATGAATGGCAACACCAGCCATCGGCTCGGTGGAACCAAACCAGGTATGGCTGTAGGGGGTATGAAAATAATCTTTCAGACTTTCGGCGGTGGCTCCAATTAAAACAACGCGATCGCGGAACAAGTCTTCGGGAATGCGATTTTCTAAGACATCCGTCAAGGAGATGCGATCGAAGCGATCGATCCTCCCGCGATAGTTGAGCAGAATTTGATAGCCTCCGGTATCAGATTTGTCGTAGTTCCATTCTTTCCCGGTTAGGGGGATAAATGTAGCTTTTCCAAGTCCATAAATATTGCGATCGTCATCGATTGTGCTTAATTCTAATCCTTCTTTTGCCAAATATCGCAATGCCAGATCCACACCCAATCCCTGCCGAAACTCCTGTTCTGGCGTACCAATTAAAACGGCGGCTCGACGCACTTTGCTGTCGCTATCGATGAGAATATCGGAAGCCGCCGCCTGTCCTTTTTCTGCCAAGGCTGGAGGCGGATCGATCGTCTCTCCGGCTACTTTTTCGATGCCAATAATTTTGTCGCTGTCGGTAAACACATCCACCAGGGTTTGGTGTCCGGGGGGAACGGGAATATCGCGATAAATATCGATACCGATGACGCGAGGATCGCCAGCCAGAATGTTATTTAATAACCGAGCCATGACGCGATCGAACATCGGCCAGCGCGTCAAGTTGGCAATATCGGCTTCGCTCACCGTGACGATGGTAATGCGATCGTCTACCGATTGGGGTGGACGCAGCATAAAGAAGCGATCGCTAATTGCCCACTCGAGCCATTGAAATATTCCAAAACTGCTTCCCAAAGCCACAGTAACGGCGACGCTCGGCACGATCGCCAAACGCCCTCGCCAAGAACCGAAGCGTTGTTTGAGCCGTTTCCACATCAATCAGTGACCAGTGACCAGTGACCAGTGACCAGTTTTAAGAGGGGTTTGGGGGGACAATCAGTGACCAGTGTCCAGTGTCCAGTTTTAAGAGGGGATTG
>CAKZKB010000361.1 GCA_937121005.1 uncultured cyanobacterium
TGAACCGCCGCGCAAAACCAATAGTTAAAGTGTTGCGATCGAGCAGGCGACGAGCCGTATCGATATAATCTTGGGGTTCGCCGCGCCGAATTCGCGATTGAGTAATGCGATCGCGGGTAAAGGCAATTAAGCGCTGTTTGAGCAGTTGGTGGCGTTCCCACAATTCCGCCGCCGGGATGTCTTTTACCTTCGCCCACATTTGCGGATCCACCAAGCGCGTCCGCCAGTCTTCGCCCAAGTAGCGATCGTACAGATCCGCCATCAACGGAGCCGTCCAAGTGGGCGCGTGCACGCCATTGGTAATATGACCGATGGGGACATCGTGTTCGTCGCGATCGGGATACAGCGATCGCCACATTTGTCGCGACACTTCCCCGTGCAACTTGCTCACCCCGTTCGACGATCGCGTCATCCGCAATGCCAATACCGTCATCCCAAACGGTTCCCAAGGGTCGCCGGCTCGCTTCGCCCCCAGAGCCAAAAACTCCTCGCGCGAGAGCCCCAACTGCGGCCAGAAGCTATCGAAAAACGAGTCCATCATGTCCGGCGAGAAGGCATCGTGACCCGCCGGAACTGGGGTATGGGTGGTAAAACAAGCGCGATCGCGTACTATTTTCTCCACGTCGTAGAAGGAGCGATCGCCCTTTTCCATCTCCCGACGCGCCACTTCCAGAGTACAAAAAGCCGCGTGACCTTCGTTGAGATGGTACACCGCCGGGTCTAAACCCAACGCTACCAACGCGCGGACTCCACCGATCCCCAAGACGATCTCTTGCGCCAAGCGGGTGTCTTGGTTGCCCCCGTACAGGTGTCCGGTGAGCCAGCGATCGACCGGATCGTTATCGTCGCGATCGGTATCGAGCAGGTACAGGGGGACGCGCCCCACCATCGCCCGCCAGATCTGGATTTTCACCGATCGCGATCGAATGTCCATATCGACGACAATGGGATTGCCATCGCCATCGCACATCAGTTCCAAGGGCATTCGCGGGAACTGGTTGTCGATATAGTAGTCTTTTTGCCAACCACTGCGATCGAGGCGCTGGCGAAAATAGCCTTGGCGGTACAGCAAACCCACGCCTACCAGGGGTACGCCCAAGTCGGAGGCGGATTTGAGGTGATCGCCGGCCAGTACGCCCAACCCCCCGGAATAGATGGGTAAGGACTCGTGAATGCCAAACTCGGCGCAAAAATAGGCGACAGGGGTTTGCGGCGATAGATTTGGGGCCACCCGTCGCGCCCAGAGATCGCCTTCGCCCATGTAGCGATCGAAGCGGTGGGCTAGGGCATCGAGTTGGTGCAAGTAAGTTGGATCGCTGGCGAGTTGGCTGAGGCGCAGATCGCTGACGCTATGGAGCATTTCCACCGGGTTGTGACCGCAGCGCGCCCACCCTTCCGGGTCGATGTTGCCAAACAGGGAAGTCCGTTCTTGCGTCCACGTCCACCAATAGTTATAGGCCAGGTCGGCCAGTCGTTTGAGCGATGTGGGGAGTTTTTCTCGTAGGTGTTCGACCGATGTCATAAAACGTTCGTCTCGCGATGGGGTCGGCTGCACCGATCGCGGGCGCGGCCTCTTTTACTTCTACCCGATCGGGACTGCGTTTGTCTACGGGGACGATCGCGGTTTTATCTGAGCGCGATCGTGCGATCGCGGTTTGTCACGCGCCGCCGAACCATCCTCTGCAAGTCGCGTTTGGTTCCGGTTCGGGAGTGAGACGCTCCCACTACCCAAACCGATATGGAAATATTCCCATTTACCTGAATTTTTAAGCCGCAGGCATTGACACAGGTTCGTAGATTAGCTTTAATATTTCCTTAGCTGTGAAGGTTTCGATCGCGTAAGTTCGCCCAGTTTGTCGATTCACGAACTCAACCTCAAACTCATCGGAACTGTAAACCTCGACGATCGTCCCGACTTGACCCGCACGTAAACCCAGTTCGGGTCGATCTTGAGTGAGTACGACAACATCTAACAAATTCATCATGTTCTCTAGGGAATGTAACAGCTTGTCAAACGTGGAAAATCTTCACCGTTGCGGACGATCCAAGCACTACGCACGATCGCCGTTTTACCAGCATGGGTCATCTCAAACTCAATGATATACTTTTGTCCGTACCGAATCCGAGATGAGACGATCGCCTCGTGGGTTCTGACGACACGATACAAAACCTCGAGCAAAACCTCGGCATTTTCTCGCGTAATCCCCAGAGCCGATTTGAAAACGATCGCCTTATGTCTTCCTTCACTATGACTGGGATTTAAACTATATTCTGTCAGTTTCTCGATGGGGACAATGGCGCGGTCTGGACTGGGAAGTTTCATTTTTCCTGCAATACCATCGATCTGACATCCCCCTTCACCGCTAGCATACCACAACTTTGTTCTACTGGAGAGGTGTTTGTTGTCATCTTGGTGTTATCGGGAGCGATCGTCTGGGAACGAGATCCCCCTTTTGCGGGGTACTGTAGGGGCTAGGCATTGTCACCCGATCGCGATCGCATTCTACAGGAATTAACATGGACAATGCCTCGCCCTCCGATAACGTCGCGATCGCATTTTACAGAAATTAACAGGGACAATGCCTCGCCCTCCGATAATGTCGCGATCGCTTTTATCTCGATGTTGTTTGTTGTGGGATTGGACGACGTATTCACCATCAATGTGAATCCCAGGGGTACTGTAGGGGCTAGGCATTGTCACCCGATCGCGATCGCATTCTACAGGAATTAACATGGACAATGCCTCGCCCTCCGATAACGTCGCGATCGCATTTTACAGAAATTAACAGGGACAATGCCTCGCCCTCCGATCGTGTCGCGATCGTCTTTGTATCGCTGTTGTTTGTGATTGGATTGGGATGGCGTTTTCAAAATTGAACTTTTTCCATGCCACTCATCCCTATTCATCTTACAGTCACATCGAACTTTATCCAAATAATCATCCGCGTTCATCTCATTCATCTGTGGTTGCACACTATAGCACGTTAGACTCACTACGTCAATCCCATCCTCATTCATCTTCCGGTAATGTTCAATTTTCTCCAAGCACCCTATCATCATTTATCTTGTAACAAGTCTCACTTTAACCGAACAACCCATCTGTGTCTATCCTATTTATCTGTGGTTGCAGGAATTGACAGGGACAATGCCTCGCCCAACCGACGAGATTTCTATTCATCCAATTTCTGACGGACAATTTCCAGCCATTTTCGCGTGCCAACAGTATAGGGATGTTGGGAACCGAGCAGCCTTTCGTACAATTCAAGGGCTTGTACGAATAGAGTTTCGGATTCCACGTAGCGCTGTTGATGGTAGTAGAGTGCCGCCAAATTGTTGAGGCTGGAGGCGACATGGGGATGGTTTTCCCCTAAGAGGGTGCGACTCATTTCTAAAGCCTGCACGTACAGG
>CAKZKB010000362.1 GCA_937121005.1 uncultured cyanobacterium
CCTTCATCCTTCCGACTTCATCCTTGAAGCCTAGAACCTCATCCCTCACACCTCACCCCTCGTACCTCATTGCACGTGCTTGTAGACGGTATCGAGCAGTTCTTTGGGGGCGTAGGGTTTGACGATATAATCTTTAGCCCCTTGCCTGAGCGCCCAGAACTGGTCGAATTCTTCGCTTTTGGAACTGCAAAAGACGATGGGGGCCTGTTTGAGTTTGTCGTCTTCTTGGATCATGCGGCACAGTTCCAATCCACTTTTTCCGGGCATGACAATATCGAGGACGATTAAGTTAGGGATGGGATTGTTTTGCAACCACTCCCAAGCCTCGTCTACGTTGCTGGCTACGGCAACGTCGAAGCCTGCTTGGGTCAGCAGGGCTTGGATCATACATTGTTCGGTGTGGCCGTCTTCGACTACGAATATGTTTTTTGTCATGGGAGTTGAGAGGCGAAATTACGCACGACGGAAAGGAGGTTGGCACTCGGGGTCGCGTTGTGCGCCCTGACCGCTTCCATTTTAGGGGTTATTGGATGCGGAATTGGGCCACGGAGGCGGCAAGAGTGTTGACTTCGGCGACGAGTCCTTGCAGGGCTTCGACGACGCTGCGGGCTTCGTCGGAGGTGTTGCGGGCGATTTGGGACACGGCTTCGACGGTTTGGTTGACGGTTTGGGAGGCTTCGGTTTGTTCGACGGTGTTGGCCGAAATATCTTGCAAGTAGCGATCGATGTCGCGGCTGAGTTCGGTCAGCCCTTGCAGGGTTTGCTTGGTATGGGAAACCAGTTGCGTGCCGTTGACGACTTCGGCGGTACAGACTTCCAAGCCGTCGATCGCCCCGGCGGTTTCTTGTTGGATGCTGCCGACGAGTTGTTCGATGTCGCGGGCGGACTCGCTGACTTGCCCGGCGAGGCCGCGCACTTCGTCGGCGACTTGCCGGAAGCCTTGCCCCTGTTCCCCGGCGCGGGCGGCTTCGATGGAGGCGTTGAACGCCAGCAGGTTGGCTTTTTCCGAAATTCCAGAAACGATCGCCAAAATTTGGGAGATTTCTTGGGCCGACTCGGCCAGGCGCTTGGCTTTTTTGGCGGTGTTGGCGACGGCGGTACGGATGTTGTCCATGCTGACGACGGTGCGATCCATGGCCGCATCCCCGTCGCGAGAGGCTTCGGTGGCTTGGCGGGCGATGCGGGCGGCTTCTTGGCTCGATCGCGCTACCCGGCCGATGGACTCGGAAATTTCCACGACGCGATCGAGGGCTTGCCCCAACTGTTCGGCTTGGTCGAGGGCGGCGGCCGAGAGCGATCGCACGGAGGCTTCGCTATCTTGTACGCCCTGGGTGACATCGGCGGTGACGCTGTTGACCCGCGCGGCCAATTTCTTCAAGCTGTCGATGGTGGCGTTGAAGGCATCAGCGATCGCCCCCAGTTCTCCTTCCACCATAGCCGCCCGCACGGTTAAGTCTCCTTCTCGCGCCCCTTCGATTTGCACCAGCATTTCGATGGCTTGTCCTTGCAGGCGCTCTTTTTCTTGTTTTTGGGCGGTGGTTTCTTGCTGGCGCTGGCGTTCGGCGGCGAAGGCGCGATCGCGTTCGGCACTCAAGTGGCGGCTGACTCCTTCTAGGCCTTTAGCTAGAGCCCCGAGTCCTTTTTTGCCGGCCACGACCGGGGGCTGACCGGGTTTCCCGTCCCGACTCAGGCTTTCCGTAAAAGCCACCAGTTCTTCAAAGGTGCGGTTAAACCCGCTAGCGACACTCCATCCCAAAGCAGTGACGGCCGCCACTGACAGCAATCCTGCCAGCCAGCGCACCACTTCCAGGCGATCGCGCAGCAGTTCTAAGTGGACTTGGGCTTGAGTTGGAGCCGTTTCCACGCTTTCTTCCACCGTCCAGACCATGGCTTGCGCGGTGATGGCGGTGGGGATCGCAGCAGCTAATAACAGGACGGGCACCAATTTTAATTTCAGCGACCAATCGCTCCAAGGGGCGCTCGATCGCGTGGAGACAATGGTGCGCGATCGCCCCGGACGTGCCGGAACCGTTACGGGGGCAACAGCCGGACTCGTTTCTTTCTTGGCTTTAGTTGCCGTCGTCGCTGCTTCGGGTGCGGGCAGTTGGGTGGTCGGTTCGCCCGAGGTGGGTGCGGCTGACTCTGCGGACTCTTCTTCCTCCTCTGGAAGCGGCGGCGCACCGCCCGGTAGGGCTTCTAAGGCTTTGTAGGCGCTCGATCCCCAAGTCCCTTTGCCGTCAACAGCAATAATTTCTTCATAGAGACTTCTGGCTTTGTCAAATTCTCCAGCTTGTTCGAGGCTGTTGGCTTGCAGCAGCAGCCCCATCAACTCAGTGCTGTTGTCGGCGGCCGCACCGTTCCCCTCCGTCCCCGTAGGTGGCGAAGTGGCGTTGGCAACCGAATTATCTGAAGTCGGATAGGGGGCCATGAGAGATCTCCTGGAGCGATCGCGTCTGCAGTGGGGGCAATGCCAACGGAAACTAAGGGGCGGTCAGGTCGGGAACCGGGCCGTGCAGGTCTCGAAACAATGCAGTCGGCTCGAGTATAGCAATTCCCCGCGCCCCTTGGTAAGCGACTTTTGCAAACAATTTTTGCAATTTGGGTTTCATGGGTTTGGCGATCGCTTTGGTGCGAGTGGCCGCAAAGGCCCCCTCGAGTTCTTCAACGGCGCAGGCCAAATAGCGTTTGGGTTCGGCCCCGTCGCCACCTTCGGCGTAAGATCGGTTGGCCACCACGACGGCGGTCACTTCCCGCCCCGGATGGTGGGGAAAGTATCCCAACCCCAAGTAGCGGCTCAAGTCCAGTACCCAGGTCAAGTTCCCGCGTCGGTTGACCACACCCAAAAAGTCGCCGCGCACGCCGGGGATCGGACAAATCGATCGCGGTTCGACGGACACCACCGTCTCGATGTAGGTCAACGGGACGGCCAGGCGCACGGATTTGGCAATGCGAATCTTAAAATAATCTTCAGCCATAATCGTCGGCTTTAGGCTTCGCCCGTGTTCCCTTGCAAGACTTTATGGATGGACTCGACGAGGCGATCGGGGTTGAACGGTTTGGTTAAATAGAAGTTCACGCCCAAGGTCTTGGCCCGCAGGCGATCGAGAATCCCATCGCGCCCGGTGAGCATAATAATCGGGATGTCGCGCAACTGTCGCGATTGGCGCAGCATACTGCACAGTTCGTACCCGTCGATGTCGGGCATATTCACGTCCATCAAGATGGCGGCCGGCTTTTGGCGCACCAAGGACGTGAGGGCTTGGGCGGGTTCGGTAATGCTGAGGACTTCAAACCCCGACATTTCCAAGATGCTGCGGACTTGACGCTGAATGGTTTTACTATCGTCGATGCAAGCAATCCGATGGCTGGGGTCGGGGGTCGAGGTGCCCGCATCGTCGTCGCCACTCAACAGTTGGGTATGTTCCCCTTGCAAGGGGACGATGGTGTTGGCGGCTAAAAACGGCTGCAACCAGTTGACGACATTTTGCGGCGAACTTTTGAGATCGCGGGCCAGTTGGTAAACCGAGGGCTGCTGTTGCAACAGTTTGGCCGCGGCTGCTGCCAGTTGCTGGGGGTCGATATCGGCTTTAAGCGGGGTGGGGGTTTGGGCGCACAGGTCG
>CAKZKB010000363.1 GCA_937121005.1 uncultured cyanobacterium
GATGGCAGAATTGCGTCACCCCACACCTTCGACAGTGACGCTATTTACCGCCGGGGCATTAGAACAAGGGCGAAATGGATGGACGCACCAACGGCCGGAAATTGAAAACTATTTCGCGGCTATGATGCGAAATGGCAATATTTTTCCCTTGTTCCCTTGCGATGCTAACAGCATTCAAGCCTGTTACGAGTGGGCGTTAGGGACGAAAAATAAAGGGGTGACGATTACGGCGAGCAAATCGAAATTGCCCGTGCGATCGACCTTCGAGCAAACGCGCCAAGCCTTGCAGGATGGGGCATTTATTTTAGAAGAAGCCGACGGCGACAAAATAGTTGTCTTAGCCGTACTGGGCGACATGACCTTAATTCCTGCTTTCGAGGCAGGCGAACAGTTGAAAAAACAAGGTATCGGCTATAAAATTGTCTCGGTGGTTAGTCCCCGTCGTTTGTATCGTCCGTCCGATACGGCTTGGGATACTTGCGCCGAAAAAGATGGCGGTTTTCTCGATGATGCCGAGTTTAACAAGTTGTTCGGTGGCGATGCTTTAATTGGCATTACTGGCGGTTCTAGTGCTATGCTAGAACCCGTGATGCTACGCAGCAATTCGCCTCGCGATACGATCGCTTGGAAGCGTGGCGAAACCGCAGCAAGTGCAGCCCAAGTGATGGCACTCAACGACATTACGGCGGAAAATATCGTTCGTCGTGCGGTTGCGTTGTTAGGGTAAATTCTCTTTGGCAAACCCTCTCCTAGAAAACGCGATCGCTTTCTGGGGGAGGTCAACCGCTAAGCGCTTCGCGCAGGCTACGCCAACGCGGAATTAAAAATTAAAAATTCGTCTTGGAAAGTTCGGGGGGAAGAAAATCTACACCCCCGACTTTCCGCAAAATTAAAAATTTCAACCCCACCCTTTTACTGGTACAGAGAAACCCGGTTTCTGAAGAGAAAAATTTGGATTTTGTCCGGCTATAAGCGAGAAACCGGGTTTCTACACCCATTTAGCCTAGCATACCTGAATTGGAATGGCGTTGGGTATTCGTTCCTCTACCCAACCTACTAGGATACCCGATCGGTTCCTACTCTTCTGTAGCAAAGTCTACGCCACGATAAATATCTGCAATGGCAAGAGACTCTTCGACTGATTCTAGTAAAATAGAACCGTTAGGATCTCGATACTCTTCGAGCAACCATCGATCGCCCTCTGTTTTCACGTAACGCTCCAGAAAACAGGTAGATTGACTGACCGAGAATATCATGGATACAAGCCCCCGAATTTATTCGTGGAAGAATAAACGCGAAGCGTCAACCCAAGCCCCTGGCTTTAGATATGGGGGTCTAAATTTTTAATTTTTAATTTTTAATTTTTAATTGGAGCGAAGCGACTGACGAGGAGGTATTCTCGTAAAGTGTCGATGGAACGGTAGGCGAGAAATTTATTCCCTCGATCGTAGTTTTCTGTGCTTTTGGAGAGAACTTCAACCATCAGATAGGGATTTAAAATCTCGTCCGCGCGATCGTCGTTAAAAACGACTTCCCCAGAAACAACGCTAATATCGGGATACGTGGCTCGACGATACTGAGGAATCCAAATTCTTAAGTCGCTAGGGAAAACTTCAAAATTTTTGTTTTCTAGAAAGGCTGTATCTAACAATCGAATCAGGTTACGGACGATGCGGTTGTGGTTGATGCTCCCCCCCGTCATGGGTACAATTTCTCCATCGCGATATTCACTGCGAAATTCCGCCGTTTGTTCTTGTTGGCGATAGTCCTCTAAACTGACCTTGGAGAGCGGCAACTGTGGCATTTGAACTCACCTTAGCAGGAGACAACGATCTCAATGATAACGCGATCGCTGCCTCCTGCCGCCTACAGGAGAACCCTTAAGGATTTTTAGGGACACGATCGATGCGAGCGTAACCGCTAAAAATCAAGTTTTTGCCTTGGGTTTCCAAACGATTGAGACGCATCATCACCCCATCGAGATCGAAGCGATCGAGGTCTACCATTTCGTTGAGAGCCGCAATAAAGGCTTTCCCGAGCGATCGCGATTTGTCTTGCAACGGTTCGGGAACGTTTTCGTCCTTAAACTGTGCGTCCTCAAACAACACTCGCCGACGGCGTTCGATAGTAATTTGGGTATTAGCACAAATGGGAATCGATTCGTCGCCGACTTGCGCTTTGGCAAAGATCTCGATCCGATTTTGGGGCAACAATTTTACTTGTACGTCGCCGAAAGATACAGGTTTGCCGCCGGAAATTTCCATCAATTGCGGCCAGTCTAAATTCTCCAGTCGCCGGGTGACAAGTTTGGCTCCAAAGGCGCGGTTGATGCCGCTTTCGGAGAGCTCCACGCGGGCCATGGCCTGGGTCGGTTGCTTTAAGCGCAGCGTCCCGCTTAAAATCGAACCGAAGTCGATCGCGACCATATCCGTCTCGAACGACATCCGCTCGACGGGAAAATCGCGGCGAATCACCAGCCCCGTCCCCGTCATTTTGATGCCATCGAGGTTGCCTTGCAAGAGCTTACTCGACGGATGGCAATGAATCTCTAGGTCGATCGATTCGCTTTGGCTAAACAAATGGCGAATCGACTGGCTGGCAACGGTGTTGAGCATTTGTTCGCCCCAATCCGTGCCTGCGTCATTGGTGGTTCCGATGAAACTGCCAAACATATCGCGCCCTCGCGCAGCCGTGCAACTTCTTCTTTTGTAACAAAATGTGAAGCAATTTGCAAACTGGGGCCAAAAAAAACCGCTAACCCCCCGGTTAGCGGCCAACCCATTGCGTTCTTGTTGAAAGAGAGGAAAGCCCGAAATCCGCGTTCCCAGGTGCGTTGCGCGTTTTGGGGTTATGTTTCGCTCTCGTTCTGAAGCGATTGTAACAGAAAACACAAAGATTTCGTTATAAATCTTCAAATTGATGTCAATCTCGGTTATGTAGCAGGTGCGAGTCCCCGATCGACATCAGCCTCTCCCCTAGCTCCCGGCCCCGTTGCAGAATCGCCATATGTTAATTTTCGTTAAAATATATACCAGTTTCCGTAAAAACGTCTCATTCACGGAGATAGAAGGGTAGGGGAATCTTATCGCGATCTCGGTTCGGGGGGTGTGGATCCTGGATCCAATCCAAACCCTTAAGGCGGCGATCGCTTTTGACTCTGATAACGAGTAGGACAATTGGACGTGAAAATTTTAATTCTTGAAGATATGGAGCACGCTCGCGCCAACATCCACGAATTCTTAACCTTAATCGGTCACGAATCGATTCCACTCGACACAAGTATCGATCTGGCCGCTACCCTCGATCGAGTGCGCCCCGAGGCGATACTTTTATTTTTTCGGACTCCTTTACAAGCCGAATTTAATTGGAACTTGCTCGCAGGTTGTCGCTCCTATCCGACCATTGTTGTCGGTAGCGACGGCCCCCAAGAACGCGATGGCGCACTGGCAAGGGGAGCGCGAGTTTACTTGCTTAAACCCTTTCGCTTGCAAGCCTTAGAAGCGGCGATCGCCTCACTCGAGGGACTCGACTAGCATCGACAGCGCGTGCCAAGCGTCCCCCGTCTGTTCGATCCCGTTTTCGATTTCTTCTAGGCGCGATCGTAGAGTTTCGACCGATTCGTTCCCTAACTTTTGCTTGGCTAAACCCACCTCTGTCGCGCAATTTTGCAACCCTTCGATCGCCTGCGCGGCCATATTCGCATAGCGACGTTTAAATTCAGTCACAGTCAAAGTCATAGAGCCTAGTAATGACGAAATTTTAGAGCAGAGTATCAATCCCTCGGAACGAAATCTGTCCGTTTTCGGACACGGGCCGAGCGAATTTAAAACACTGTAGGCGATTTCCGTACTAATCGCAGCAAAATGACATACGGTTTAAGATTTCCCGAGTCTCCTCATGCCAGCGATCGAGCATTTGTGACACAATTTGGTCAGTCTGATACCCACACCCGACATGGATCTGCTGCGATCGCTCCCTCTCGGTCTGTACCTAGAACGTCCCATCACCTGGCTGCACCGCCTCGATCCTCGCATCAAACTGGTGTGGTTGATGAGTTTTCTGCTGGCCCCCATTTTAGCCAGTTCTCTGGCGCGGCTGGTGCTGGTTCTGTTACTGGTGGCCCTCACCCTCACGGCCCGAATTCCATTGCGTGTCTGGCGACAGCAAATGGGGTGGTTGCTGTTTTTCTGTAGCGCTATTATCGTCATCGGGGCCTTGGCCCCAGATGGTCTGGCTGCCGACACCGAACCCCGCCTTCCCGCCGCCGATCTCACCTTTTTCCTTGAGGAAAGCGCCAACACTCCCGATCTTCCCCAACCCACCGAGTACCGTTACGTGCT
>CAKZKB010000364.1 GCA_937121005.1 uncultured cyanobacterium
GTTGCTGCCAGTAGGGAGTCGTCACCGTAGCGGCCAAGTCCCGCGCCTGCTGCCAGTGGCCCGCATTTATCGCCACCTCGGCCGCCTGCAAGCGTTCGGCGTTGGTTTGCCACTCTTGCTGCCAAGTCTCGATCTGTTGCTGCGCTTCATCGTACAGTGGGCTGGTGCGCGGGATTTTGTTAACCATCAACACGGCTCGATCGAGTTCCCCTTCCCCGTAGCGATCGCGGGCCGAGGATAGCAGTTGTCGCGACCAACCGCCTAAAAAACCGCGCGATCGCGAAAAAACGGGAGACGTGACCGGAATTTGCCCCACTTGGGCGATGGCCCGCTCGAATTCCCCGGCCGCCGCCAGGTCGCGGGCGTTCCCCAACCGACAGCGATCGAGGGTTTCTCGGGCCGGATCGAAAAAGCGAGAATTGCTAGAAATCTCGATCGCACTCACCATACAGGCTTCGTAGTCGCCGTTGGTGCGAAACTGTTGGGCTGCAACCAGCGATCGCTCGTTGGCGCGATCGTTTTCCCAGATATTGTAACCAATGCCCAAGCCGATCCCGACTGTTAAAATCGCCACCGCTTTGGCCGACAGTTGCGACCAAGAAACGGGCGATCGCGTATCCACCAGCCGCCGCTTGGGTTTGAGGTTGGCAACCGGAAGCCGCACAGGGAGGCTTTTTGACGGAAAGGAGTCCCAGCCGCCCATTTTGGCCGCGCGATCGCACCAAGGACAACTCGCTAAATGGTTGCCATAATAATGACGAGAGTTTTTAGAGCACTGGATCAGGGCATTTTCTGCCAGTTCTAATGCCCGTCCCCAGGCGATCGCGTCGGGACGCGCTTGCGGTTTGCGGTGTCCGGTTTCAAAGCAAGCCACGAACAGCCGCCGTAACTCCGGGTGCAGCAGGTCGAAGCTGGGGGCGAAGGGTTTGGGACGGTAAGGGACGATCGCCGTTTGTCGTTGGGAGTAGGGAAAGTGTCCCTGGGAAATGCGGGCCTCGGTGGGGGGTGGGTCGCCTTTGCCCCGAAATACGCCGTCGAAGGGGTGCGTGCCTTCCATGAGAAGTTGGAAAATTAGCACCGCCAAGCCGAAGCGATCGTGTTCGGGGGTGCGATCGACGCTGGCGAACGATCGCCCTTGCAGTTCCGGGGGCGTAAATTCGGGTTTGCCCACGCAGCAGCGAAACAGCCGTCCAGAAGCGCGATCGCGGACTTGGAACGAGTCCGTATCGACTAGGGTTATCAGGGCGGAGTCCGGCGACACGAGGATGTTAGACTCGTTGACATCGCCGATAACGTAACCGCTTTCGTGGAGTTTGGCGGTGGCGAAGGCCAGGTTGCGGGCCGTGCGGTGCAAGTAGCGATAGTGAAAACCGGGATGGCGATCGCGGCGAGTTTTGGGGGTATAAAATTCGTGCAGGGGTTCGACTTGGCGCGCGCGGGGCATCAAAAAACCGATGGTGTTTCCAGCGCGATCGCGCAGCAGGTCTAGGGGCCAGGCGATGGCGGTGTGACCGGACAGGGACAGGCCCGCCGGGGGGTTGGCGTACATGACTTGCAGTTTGGCACTGCGTTCGGCGGTGCGCTTTTCAGGGCGATAGATTTTGGCAACCAGGTCGGGTTCGCGGGCGATCGTGTAGATGCGTCCCTCGCCACCGCTACTGATTTGAGTGGCAAGAGTGACGAGTCGGCCGGTGGTTTCGCGACGAAGTTGCACGCGGGGGAAGTGTGGAGAGGCGATCGAGTTCTATTGTATCGCAAGGGAAGGGGCTGCGTTGGGGAGGGGGATTTTTTTCACCACAAAGACACAAAGGGCGATCGCGGCTTCAGTCCATTTCGCCAACATCTCGAAGAACGGCTTCAACGAGGCTCGATCGAATATAAATTCCATTCGTCCTCAACTGTTCGATCTCGGCTTTCACTTCAGCGATTAAACCTGCTTTTTTTCCTCGACGTAAAATGCCAAGCGTCCCAATTCGACGAATTCCTAAGCGTTCGGCGACCCTCCGCGCTCGGGCATCATCTAACAAAACTATGCTATTGGGAGTAGACTGAGCTAAAGCAATTGCCTCGGCTTCTCCGCGATCGACCAAGATAGATAACGGCTCTAAAATTGTCTGGACAGGGGCTTGAATTTCCAGCCATTTTGCTTCGCTAACGGCTTGCGAACCCGGTAAACCTGCACCCCGAACCGTAATTTCATCCCATACAGCAGGAGGAAGCAGCACCCGCCGATATAACTGGGGTAAAAGTTCTAGTCGATTGATAATGGCTAGAGCAATTAGCGGACTACTGTCGGCGACGATCGCATCATTAGTCATCCCGCAGTTCGTCGGCGATTTGGTCGTCGTCTAAGTTAATAACTGGAATTCCTAACTTGCCGAGTTCGTATAAGAATTCCACTTTATTTTGGTTGCAAAACTCAGCCGCTTTGCCTAAAGACAGCCGCCGCAACTCGAATAGTTTGACTGCTAGCAAGAAAAGCAGTTCGGATTCCAACTCTTGGGGAGATTTGCCCGAGGTCACGAGCAAGTCATCGGCATAGGGGACAGATAAGGTGACCATAGTCAAGACAACAATCTGCTATACTCAGTTTAGCACCTGTTCTAGAAAATGACATCATAATTTATGAAAATCAATAATTCTCCTAAAATTGTCATTCGCGATGGCAAGCCTGTTGCGGTCATTCTCGATATTGAGGTTTACCAGGAGATGCTCGAACGTTTGGAGCAAGTTGAGGATCTTAAGGACTTAGAGGAGATTCGATCGAGATCGGCTCAGTTTCGGGAACTCGATGAGTTTTTAGCCGAGTATTCGCCGAATGTATAAAGTTGTTTTGGAACGACAGGCAGATCTTACTCTGCTCGGAACCTCGAGACAAGCCACGATCGCGAGCTTGGCGATCGTCCCCAACCTTATGCTATAGTACAGTTAACCGATCGCGCCGATCGGTCAGTTTTGAGGGTTAAAGTATTGTTCGTTGCGATGAGTTATGAGTTCAGTCCAAGCCCAACCCAAACTATATAGCTTTGATGAGTTTATCAGTGGGTATCCCGATCGCTCGGAAGTTCGCTACGAACTGCACGATGGAGTCATTGTCGAAATGCCCAAACCCAGGGGAAGACATTCAATTTTAACGGGATCTCTTATCGAGCAACTATCGATCGCGATCCGACAACTGGGTAAAGGCGGGACTTGGACAATTCCGAGAGAGGCGATCGTTCGATCTAAAAGCGGGCGATCGGGTTACGAACCCGATATTATCGTTTTGAATAGAGATGTTCTTGGATTGGAGCCTCGGTGGGAAAGCGAGTCGATCGTGCAAAATCCCGATTCGGTTAAATTAATTGTTGAGGTGGTTTCTACCAATTGGCGCGACGATTACTATAACAAACTTCGAGATTATGAAGAAATGGGAATTGAGGAATATTGGATCGTTGACTATGCGGCATTGGGGCCGAGAAAGTTTATCGGCAATCCCAAGCAACCTACCGTTTTTGTTTGTCGGTTAGTTGATGGAGAATACCAAATGAATCCATTTAGGGGAGATAATTCCATTATTTCTCCCACGTTCTCGCAGTTTAACTTATCCGCAGAAGAAATTTTTGCGCTTGGCTTGTAGTAAACTTGTTCGTCGATCGTTCCCGTTGCGTAACCATTCAGGTGCTCGCCAGAAACCCGGTTTCTCAAAGGATAAACTCGCATCTAGTGTGGTTATGGACAAGAAACCGGGTTTCTACACCCTTAGATGCTAGGATACCTGAATGCTTACCCCGTTGCTTTAATCGCTTTCATGGTTAACCGTTGCCGAATGAGTGTTTTTACAAAATCTTACCAGAATATTGCAAAACTCGCAACCCGTCTTCTCAATGTCTCCTTCTATCGCTCTAATGTTGAAAATCTGCATTCCAGCGACTACAATCAGGTAAAGGATTTGGATCGGAAGTATTGTAGAGTTGCGTCAAAAAATCAGCATCAAACTTGGCTCTTCGCCAAAAGCAGGCTTGCTTGACTTGTTCTACAGGCAGGTTTTCCGCTTCCCGTAAATCGGCCCCATTTAGATTAGCCCCCTTGAGGTTAGTCAATATCAGGTTAACCCCTTTTAGATTAGCCCACGTCAGATCGACCTCTTTGAGATTAGTCCTTATCAGGTTAACCCCTCTGAGATTAGCAAGCGCTAGATTGGCTCCCTCTAGGTTAGCCAATACTAACTCAGCATCCTTGAGGTTAGCTAACCCTAGAGTAGTGCCCTTCAGATTGGCATTTCCCAGGCTAGCACCCTCTAGATTGGCTTCCAATAGATTAGCTCCCGATAAATCTATCCACCAAAGCGATAAATTTGCTAGATCGTCTTTCTCTGTTGCCAATAAATCTTTGACTTCAGCCACGATCTCTCGATTGGGAATTTCAGATCCAAATAGCGAGATGTATGGAGTCCAAAATTTTGGGAAGATTTCTGGATTGATAGGTGTAGGCGATCGCTGGATTTGCACGGCACGTTCTAAAGCTCGTTTTCGAGACTCCGTTCCCAATTGAGTTACAACCACTGTCAAGCGGGTTTCTAGGGCATCTTTGCGGGCTTCGTAGCGAGCGCTAGCAATGCCAAAGGCGGTAAAATGGATGCCGAGAACCCATAAAATAAATGTTGAGTATGGTTTTCTAGTTGGCTCTTTAGGTGGGACAACTTTTTCCCAGATGAGTCTACAAGGTAAAAATTCCCATAAAATCCACCGAACTGCTTCTCGTCTCAGTTTTTGCCTCGCTAAAAACCAATAGTCGTCACTTTTGCCATGAGGTTTACCGTCTTGTTCCCACAGGTAGTAAGCCTCTCGCTCGATTTTGCGGTGACGATCGTCCGTCCATTTTTGAGTTAACTTTTGCATCGATCCCATCCATTTCAGTTTCATTGTCTTCGCCAGCGCCAGGACGATCGCGATTATACAAAGTTGCACGCGGGGGGAATGTGGAGAGGCGATCGAGTTCTATTCTACCGCAAGGGAAGGGGCTGCGTTGGGCTTGACTCGTAGTTAATCTACGACTTCGATCGTGGCCGCGATCGCGGCCAGTTGGGTGCTATCGACCGCGCGAACCGAACGATTTAAAGCCACACCCGACCGCGTGGTACGATCGAGATCGCCTAAGAGATCCTCCATCACCGCAACGGGTTCGTCTTCAGCTAACGGCAGGGGATCTCCCGATCGCGTTCCCCGACTTCCGGCGATCCGCTGCAACCCGCGCAGGGCGTTGCGGAGCGGTTCCGTACTCGCCAGTACCAACAATTCAAAAAATCCAGCCGGGGGACGGACGACAAACTGGAACCCGCCTTGGGGATCGGGAACGGTGAGGGTTTGTCCGGCTTCGACTAGGGCTGCATCTTCCGGCGCGTCCCAGTCGTTAGGAAAGAGTACCACGAGGTCGCCGTTGCTGCCGATGGCCAAAACACCGATATAGAGGTTGCGGGTTTCGTCGTTGCGGACGCGCACTTGAATGGTGGTACCGGGAGAAAACTGGGGCGTAGCAACGGTTTCGGGAAGAATTCCGGCTTCGATCGCCCCTCGAGATCCGACGCGATCGCCCCCCGATCCGTCCACTGCTTCCACGATCGCGTTGACGCGCAAGCTGGAGGTTTCGCTGTTGACGATCGCCTTGAGAATGCGTCCGGCGAGTAACATTTTCAGCCGGGGTCGCAACCGACGGACGGCGGTATTCAGGTCTTCCTCGGGACGGCCGAAGGTATCGGGAATGGGGTCGAGGGTGCGAGAAAACAAGCCAAAACTGCCAACAGCAATGCCTTCGGCGGCGGTTGTCGCCCGCCCCAACAGACAGTCGGCGGTGTCGTCGGCCACCTGGACGCGATCGACCTGGGATAGCAGCGATCGCGCGGTTGCTACGTCTCCCACTGCCCGATCGACTCCCACGCGCAGGCTGAGATCGGCGGGGACCGCAAACAGGCAGTCGCGCAACAAGACTCCACTTGCGCCCCGAGTTCGCGATCGCACGATACCGCGTCCAACTAACCCTTGGCGATCGGTTTGTTCTACTTCGCCGATGGTTCGTCCTTGCCGATCGATGAGGTTAAAAATGGCTCCGGTTTGAAAGGCGACCAAACTTTGAGACGACACGCCACCCAACCAAAATTCTACCCGATCTTCGCCACTCAACAAAACACCTTCGGCAGTGGGGACTTGGGGAACGGTTAAATAGATGGGTTGGCCATCGACATTGCTATCGGGGGCGACGGTCAAATCGGGTAACTGATCGATACCGGAAGCCCCGGATACGTCTTGCGTGCGTCGCGCTAAATTGTTGAAGGTCGATCGCAGGGATTCTTCGCTCGCTTGCTGCCATAAATAGCGCGTCAAGGCGTAGGTAAACGCACCGGAATAAAACCGTCCGTCTCCTTCACCAAAGGAGGCATCGGCCGCCCACTGATCGATTTGCGCCGAACCGATAACGGCTCCTTTTGCTGCCCCTGCTTGTCGCATTTGTTGCAGGCGATCGGGAGGGATATTCAAGCGCGATCGCCATTGTTCTTGATAGTTTAACTCCTGGGGATGCACGCCCACAGCACCATCGCCATATCGGGACGATCGCGCGATCGTCCCTTCATACTGGAGCGATCGCAATCGCAAATCGCCGCGCACGCCACCGGAATGGCAGCTATCAAAAATGGCGGTTACGTTCTCAGTTTGCAGGGCAGAGAGTAGCAGAAATAAAGTTTTTCCAGTAATATCTTTAGCGGGGGCTTCGTAGTCGGTGCTGTCGCGGCCGTCAAAGGGGACGATCGTCCCTTCGTAGGGGGCAAAATCGGGTAACGGATCGGGAGATGCGACTAAAGAACCATGTCCCGAAAAGTGGAAAACAACCACATCTCCAGGTAGGGCTTGGTTAATTAAATGGTTTTCAAAGGCATCTAAAATATTTTGGCGCGTGGGTGGGATGCCCGAATCGTCGGCAACTGTGACAATATTGGCAGGATTAAATCCAAACCGATGCACTAACAATTCGTACTGCATTCGCGTATCGTTGACGCAGCCGCGCAAAGCAGAAATTCCCTCGGGATATTGATTGACTCCGATTAATAATGCTAGTTTTCTGGGCGTGTTTTGCGCCAGAACTCGCCCGTAACGATCGCCCGTTCTGGCAATATCCAATTGACTCCAACCGAGGGCGGCGAGAGTCGATCCGGCAAATTGAAGGAAGTGGCGGCGTTTCATGTTTGGGGGACAGGTAAAGGGTTATGGCAGGCTGTCGATTTCGGTTTGGATGCGACCTATCAAATCGCGATCGTCAGTGGCAGTGGCAATTTCTAAACTGTCTTCTAAAGTCACACGGGCAACATCGGTTTCGCCTATTTTAGCATAAGTAATGCCTAATGCGAGTAAGGTTGTGGCTTCGGCGGAGCGATCGTCGATTTCTCGGGCGATCGTCAAGGTGCGATCGAGCCACCCAATGGCGCGATTGTATTGTTGCAATTGCGAGTAAACTAGGGAAAATTTGTAGGTAATACTCGCTTCGCGGGTGCGATCGTCTAACTCGATAGCAAGGGCTAAACCTTGTTCTAGGTAACGCAAAGCGCGATCGATATCGCCAATTTCGAGATAACTTTCGCTGAGTTCGTAGAGCGTTTCCGCGACTCTTGATAAGTTTTGGAACTCTCGCGCCAGGGTTAAACTACTTTCTAAAAATTCGATGGCGCGATTGACATTCCCCAACTCGCGATGGGTTTGTCCTAAGTAAAATAATACTTCTGTTTGAGCTTGACGGTTGCCCAGTTCTACAAACTGGTTTAAACTGGCTTGGAGAAATTCAGCAGCGCGATCGTCGTCTTGTTTGTTCTTGAAGGCACGACCAATTAAATAGAGTAGTTGGGCTTCTTGGGGACGATCGCCCAATTCTCGATAGATTGCTAGACCTTGATTCCAGTGAGCGATCGCCGCATCCCAATCTCGATTTCGCCCTGCTTCTAGACCGTATTCTAGCAATTCTTCAGCTTGCGTTGTGGTTTGTGCCATTACTGGAAGTGGCGACAAACTCGATGCCAAAAGAGGGGCGATCGTCCCTGTAAGCATAGCGGTTGCGAGTAACAACGAACACCCCTCACCCCAAACCCCGCTCCCCAGGAAGAGGGGCTTAAAGTGGTAGGTTAAGTTGAGAGGATCGAACTGACGTTGCTTCATGGCGATTCTGCTACCGATCGCGGCGAGATGGCAGTATCTTCTCCAGACGTTAACCGTATTCTAGCGGCTGGCGATCGCGATCGCGCTGTCGTTACCATTTTGGAAACCGGGTGAGGAACCTTCTCGGCGATGTTATTTTTTGTGTTCTACTTCGATAAGCGTGTGGCAAAATCGGGATAGCCAGAAAAGGGACATTTACAGGTCAATTCCGGTAAGGTAATAACGAACCACGAGCAACGAGAGGGGAGTTGGGGGATTGGGGGATTGGGGGG
>CAKZKB010000365.1 GCA_937121005.1 uncultured cyanobacterium
TATCAGCAGGAGAAATGACTTTCTTAGCCGGAGGTCAAATTGCGACGCTAGCGGGGTCTCACTCAGGCGCAAATGGCGGCAATGTTAGCGTCGTTGCCGAAACAATAACGGCTGAAAACGCCGTGCTATTTAATCCTTTAGTACCGAGTGGAATTGCCAGCTATACTTTAGGTACAGGAGAAGGAGGATCCCTCGACCTATCTGCCCCACAATTCAACTTATTTGATGGTGCATTTATTGTGTCTTGGACTCAAGGAAGCGGGCGTGGTGGAGATGTTATTGTCAATGCAACTGACTCAATAATAGGTCGGGGAATCAATCCCGCCTTCCCCTTTGCTGACAGTGGAATTACATCCATTGCCCTCGGTGCGGGTTTCGGCGGTAACATTGACGTATCGACCCAGCAAATAAATCTTTCTGAAGGGGCGCGGATTGGTTCGGTAACTTTGATTGAGGTTGGAGGTATTTCCGTGGCCGAAGGCGGTACGGGCAATGGGGGAAACGTGACTATAGATGCCGATACCATTGAGCTAACTGGAACCAGTCCTTTAGCGCCAGATAATCTGACGGTTGTTAGCAGCTTGTCTTTTAGCTCCGCAGATGCGGGGAATGTCAGCATTTCCACCCGACAATTGCGAGTCCTTGACGGTGCTAACTTGAATACTGCCTCGCTATTTTCAATATCTTCATTAGGAGAAGCACTTCCCGGATCGGGAACGGGAAATACTGGCAACTTGACCGTTAATGCCTCCGAATTGATAGAAATTTCCGGTGTTAACTCGCTGATTCTTAGTTCCCGTAGTTTTATAGGAACGAACAATCTTGCTCTGGGGAACTCGGGGGAATTAATAGTTAATACCCCTCGCTTAATTCTGCAAGATGGAGGTTTTTTAGGCACGTTCGCTAGCACCGGAGGAAATGCAGGACGGGTCACTATAAATGCCTCGGATATTTTCATTAGTGGCATCAGTGCTGTTGGTCTTCCTTCTTTCCTAAGTGCGAATGCGTTGGCGACTAACGAAGACTTCCAACAAGCCTTTTTTACCTCCCAAATTCCCACCGGAAATACGGGAGATCTAACGGTGAATGCCTCTCGCCTCACGATTGCGAACGGCGGAGAAGTGAGTGTAGAACACCAAGGAACGGGCAATGCGGGACGGTTGCAAATTAATGTAGAAAGCCTCAATTTAGATAGTGGCGGTCGCATTAACGCGACGACGGCATTTGGGTTTGGAGGAGATATCGAAATTAACGTCAGCGACTCGTTGCAGTTACGAAACGGAAGTCAAATTAATGTAGAAGCGTTGGGCAATATTGGCGATGGGGGAAACTTAGCCATTAACTCCGACACCATTGTGGCTTTAGAAAATAGCGATATCATTGCCAATGCAGTGGGAGGCAATGGCGGCAATATCGACATTACCACGCAAGCGATTTTCGGAGCAGAATTTCGCCCTCGGTTAACGCCTCAAAGCGACATCACTGCGAGCTCCGAGTTGGGGGTTGAGGGAACGGTGCGGTTAAATACCCCCGATGTGGATAGTACCTCGGGATTATTCGATCTGGAAACGGAGACGATCGACGCTTCGGCGATCGCTTTCGACAGTTGCCGCGATTATGCCGGGAGCGCATTCTACTATACTGGAAACGGTGGCATTCCCGAAAACCCGCGCCAATTTTTAGAAATCCAAATGACCGTCGATGACTTAGGCGAACTCGAACCCTTGCAAGGCGATCGCGGCGAGGAAACCTCCCAATTACCGATGACCCATTCCCAATTACCACAAGAGGCCACAACCTGGACGATCGCCCCAAATGGTAAAATCGCTTTAGTGTCCTCGCAGAACGCAACCGCAGTTTTACCACAACCCAACTGTCAATAAGTCCGCGATCGTACTAAAAAGACTGCCAAAACACGAATTGATAAGAATTGTAAAAGCGACCCGGAGTGACTGCAATTCTGGCGTACAATCGACCGTACCTCTGTTACGCTTTCGCTCTATGACCCGGACAATTGAATGGCTTTGCATCCCTCAGACAATTGTTTTGATTGTCTGGAGTTGGACTGTTTCCGTATCGGCTCAGATCGTTCCCGATTCGAGTTTACCTGTTGAGTCTAGAATCGTACCTAACGGCTCTATTTTGTCGATCGACGGCGGTACGACTGCGGGAACCAATCTCTTTCACAGCTTCTCCGAGTTCTCCGTTCCCACAGGTACAGAAGCCGCTTTTAACAATGCCCTCACTATCGATAATATCATCACTCGCGTCACGGGCGGAAATATTTCCAAGATCGATGGTTTAATTCGTGCCAACGGTAGCGCCAACTTATTTTTACTCAACCCCAACGGGATCGTTTTTGGGGAGAATGCACAATTGGCGATCGGCGGTTCCTTTTTCGGTTCGACAGCCGAAAGTTTGCGATTTGCTGATGGGTTTGAATTTAGCAGTGTTGCACCGGAAGCGAATCCAATTTTAACCGTATCTGTTCCCGTTGGTTTGCAGATGGGAGACAATCCTGGCGCGATCGTCAACCGTTCCCAAGCTACCACTCTAAACCCCCTTCCCAGCAATTCTCCCTTACCGGCTAACAGGGGTTTAGAAGTCGCACCGGGTCGCACTTTAGCACTGATTGGCGGCAATATTGCCCTGGAAAATGGGAATTTAACCGCCTTGCAAGGCGAAATCCAACTCGCCAGCTTTGCCAGTTCGGGACTCGTTACCTTTTCGGTTACGCCGACTCGAATCGCTCTGGATGATAGCAATATCGATCGCTTCGGAAACATCGACATTTCCGGTGCTTCCACCCTCAATGTTACCGGTTTGGGAAGCGGTGCAATTGGGCTGCACGGTGGAGAAATTAACATTCGCGACGATGCCAACCTGCTGGCTGTCACGTTAGGAAATATAGACGGGCGTGGTATTGAAATCACCGGCGATCGCTTCCGAATGCAAGATAGCGTTCTCGTTTCGACGATCGCGTTTGGTGCGGGAAATGCAGGAGACGTGACGATTCGGACGGCAGAATCGGTGGAACTTTCGGGCTTGGGATTCCCAGCTTTACAGGAACTTCTGTTTCGGAGGGTGTTAATGGGATTCGATCTGAATACCCTCGATTTTGGCATCTTTACGAACGCGCAAGGAGGGGGTAAAGCGGGAACCCTATCGATGGCCACTGGCAGCTTGACCATGAATGAGGGGGCGCTCATCGGTTCCTCTACCAATGGCAGCGCACCGGGAGGAGATATCATTTTGCAAGCCGAGACGATGGCCTTGGAAGAAGCGGTTGTCGCTTCGGCCACGCTAGTCGGAAGCACGGGCAATGCGGGGGATATCGTTATCGAAGTTGGAGACATAAAATTAGTCGATGGTGGGTACATCACCGCTAGTTCCTTGGGATCGGGGGCAAGTGGCGATATTATCGTTCGCGCCGACACTGTAGAAGCAAGAGGATTGCCCCCCGGTACGTTGACTGGCTTTTCCACCAATAGCGCCTCAAATCGAGTTTTGAGTTCCAATCGGGCGGGTAATATCTAAATCGATGCACGTCGCATCCTGATTGCAGATGGAGCTTTCATTGTCAGCCGAGGGGGAGCGTTGCTTCAGCCCCTAGAAGGGGCGGCCCTAGAAGGGGGGCCGGGAGGGGATGTCACTCTGCGAGCCAGCGAGTCGATCGAAGTGCGCGGTGTTTCCAGCAACGGATTGTTTCCAGCGATCGTGGGTACGTCTAGCGTTGGCGACTCGCCGGCTGGGAATACGCGCATTACAACCAACGAGTTAAGGGTTGGCAACGGGGGGGTAGTTGATGTCTCTGGAGGCTCTAGGTTGTTCGGTACGGGAAATGCGGGAATTATCGAGATCGAGGCCGGCTCCATTCGCTTGGAGGAGGCGGGAATGCTTTCGGCTTCGACGGTATCGGGCCTGGGAGGCAATATTTTGGTACGGGCAGGAACGTTGCAACACTCCCGATATTGATAGTACATCGGGGTTAATAGACTTGCGGACGGAGACGATCGACGCTTCTGCTCTAGGATTTGATGATTGTCGTACCTATGAAAACAGCGAATTTTATTATACTGGCAACGGCGGCATTCCCGAAAACCCACGTCAGTTTTTAGAACTACAAATGACTGTCGATGACTTAGGCGAAATTGTCCCTGTAGGGGTCAACGGCGTTGACCCTTCCTCAGCAGACGATCGAGGGCGAATGCCATTCGCCCCTACACCAACCCTAACCGAAGCCACAACCTGGACGATCGCCCCGGACGGTAACATTTCTCTGGTATCCCAAGTGCCAACAGCAGCGACATTGCCGCAGCCTGAATGTAACTAAAAAAATCTTAAAATTTTGTGAAGGACGGGGTTTTCCGTTCCTTTTTTATGCTATATTTTATATAATGGAAGTGGTGGTTCAAATTCTGTAACAGCCACTATTTCCATTATGATATAGAATATCACAAAGTCAACCCCAAAAGCAACCCTCTTTTCTAAAAAAATTTCCCAATTTTGGTTAGTGTTATGTAAAGTGGGCAAGAAGTCAAAATTCGCTTACCATCGTATTTGTACTGAGGTTGCCAAACGCTGACTATGCGATCGCCTCTTGTCTTAAGTCTTGTCTGGGGAGCGATCGCCGCCTCTCCAGTCGCGGCCCAAATCGTACCCGATACCAGTTTACCCCAAAACGCGATCGTCACTCCCAATGGTGACACCTTCACCATTGACGGCGGGACGGCGGCGGGGGAAAATTTGTTTCATAGTTTCTCCGAGTTCTCTGTACCGACGGGAACGGAAGCATTTTTTAATAATGCGGTTGAAATTGACAATATTATTACCCGTGTCACGGGAGGAAGTATTTCCAACATTGATGGTTTAATTCGTGCCAACGGTACGGCGAACCTGTTTCTTCTCAACCCCAACGGCATTGTTTTTGGCGAAAACGCGCGTTTGGACGTAGGCGGTGCGGTTTGGGCGAGTAGTGCCGATCGCCTGTTGTTTGCCGATGGTGTAGAATTTAATACCACCGGGGCAACCACAGGGGGATTGCCCCTACTATCGGTGAACGTGCCCGTCGGCTTGCAGTTTAACGAAGCGCGATCGTCTCCTGGAAGCATCCAAGTTAACGGTAACGGACATTCGGAAATCCGCTTTGGCGATGCTGACAATTTCCCCAATGTCGATTTCGATTTAGCAGAACAGTTGCAAGCAACTTTTGGGATTGAAGGGAATCTTTTGACGCTGAATAATGGTAGGGCGATCGCCTTAATTGGACGAGATATTACCTTTAACGGCGGCGGTATTCGCGTTCCTCAAGGTGATGTCAATATTGCCAGCATTGCATCGGGACGAGTGGATTTATCGGGCAATCCGTTAGATAACAATGTCACGTTTGGCGACATTCGCTTCCAGAATGGGGCCGCGATCGACACCAGTGGCAACTCTAGTGGCGACGTGGTTTTACGGGGCGAAAATGTCATTTTTAGTGGCAATTCCGTCATTTTCGCCCGACCGCTAGGGACAGGAACGGGAAGCGACGTAACCATCGAAGCGACTGGAAATATCGGTTTTCAAAACAGTGGTATCGTCGGCGGGACGCTGGGATCGGCACAGGGAACCCACATACATTTACAAGGAGAAGAAATTGCCATTACCGACGGTGGATTTTTGTCCGCGACGAGTTTTAGCGATGGCAACGGCGGCAACATTGATTTATTCGCCAACGCCATAGAGATTAGTGGAACTGATGGTAATAATGTCCTCTCGGCCATTTTCGCCGATGCGGCCGGATCGGGCACGGGAGGAACCATTCGCATGGAGGGCGATCGCCTGCGAGTGGCTGACGGCGGCCAAGTGACAGCCCGATCGCTTTCTAGCGGCCATGGCGGTAACTTAGATATCGACGTTGCCAATATCGAACTGTCGGGATCGCGGACTTCTGGAAACTCCCCCTTCGTCGCCAATGTCTCCCGCGATCGCTTTCCTAGCGGTCTGTTCGCCATTGTCGAGTCGGGGGCCACCGGAAATAGCGGTAACATCGACATCGATACTAACGCGATCGCCCTCACCTTTGGCGGACAAATTGCCGCAAACACCCTGGGGGCCGGCAATGCAGGCAATTTAACTATTCGGGCAACTGACTCCATGGATGTTATCGGTGCGTCCGCCAACGGACTCACCCGCAGCAGCTTGTCGGGAACTGTCCGGCCGGGGGCCACGGGAAATGGGGGAAATATCAGCATCGACACCGGCCGCCTGCGGGTTCTCGATACGGCCTTCGTCTCCGTGACTACGTTTGGGGATGGAAATGCGGGAGATCTCAGCGTCCGGGCCGACGCGATCGAACTGCGGGGGGCCTCGGCTACCAACGAACTGATTTTTGGCGGCCTGTTTGCCGAAGTTCGCGGCCCCGATCGCATTTCCGGTTTGGGACTCAACGGCGAAGCCGAAGGAAGCGGCGGCGACGTGACTCTAGAAGCCGATCGCGTCAGCATTCTCGATGGGGCCCACATTTCCGTTCTCACTGATAGCGTCGGCAATGCAGGCAATTTAACCATTATTACCCAGAATATTGACATCGGCGGCGTAGTGGAAGTGCCAACAGCCAACCCCGACAACCCGCCATTCACGCGGGCCACGATTTCGGCGGGCACCGAAGAGACGGGACTGGGGGGAACCGTGACGATCGCCACTGGCGACCTGCAAGTTCGCGACGGCGGCCGCATTTCTGTGAGTACCGAAGGGACGGGAAATGCCGGAGACCTGACGGTACGGGCAACAGGGACGATCGCGGTTTCCGGTCAGTTTCGCTTATCGACCGCCAATGTGGTTTTACCCTCGA
Source organism: uncultured cyanobacterium (assembly GCA_937121005.1). Lineage (GTDB taxonomy): Bacteria > Cyanobacteriota > Cyanobacteriia > Cyanobacteriales > Geitlerinemataceae > CAKZKB01. The sequence continues at coordinate 6,836 of CAKZKB010000365.1, forward strand.
CCATTTCTGCGAGTTCCTCGAGTCTGTTAGATATAGTGGAAACCGGGAACGCCGGGACGTTGCGCCTAGAAGCAGAAGTCAACGCCGGGACGATCCGCTTGCAAGATGGAGGACGACTGAACGCCGAATCTATTGAAGGCGATCGCGGCAACATTCGCTTGACAGCCGATAATTTAGTCCTACTCAATTCCAGTTTGGTGACTACCGATGCCTCGCAAACGGCCACTGGCGGCAATATTAGCATCGATTCAGAACTGGTGGTACTCGACGATAGTAGCGTCACGGCTAACGCCATTGCTGGCCGCGGCGGTAACATTCAAATTCAGACTCGGGGACTGTTTGTGTCCCCTGGAAGTGCGATCGAGGCCAGTTCTCAATTTGGAGTCGATGGCATCGTAGAAATCGAAACCCCCGATGTCGATAATAATGCCGGGTTGGTGAACTTAAAAACCGATCCTCTCAACGCCACGGCCCTAATTTTCGATCCCTGTCGTCTCTATGCCGATAGCGAATTTATTGTCACCGGACGGGGGGGAATTCCAGAAAATCCCCGTCAATTTTTAGAAATGCAAACGGTTTTAGAAGACTTTGGCGAACTCCAACCGTTGACCGGCGATCGCGGTGAAGAAATTTCACCCACGACCCAGGATCCATTACCCCGAGAAGCCACCAACTGGACGATCGCCCCAACCGGAGAAATTATGCTAGTATCGGACGCATCAACGGAGACAACATGGCATCAACCTACTTGCCATTTCAGTGACCAGTGACCAGTGAAGCTGTGAAACAGGTTTGCGCCTGCTGTAGTTCCGCCGTCGATCTGGAATTGCGGCCCTTGCCGGGTGACGATCGAGTTCTCTGGTAAGCTGGCATCGGGGACAATTTGGGCGATCGCGATCGTAGTAGGATAAACTGAGGGAGATAGGGCCATCGTTCCCAGATCCGCAGGTGTTCGGTTATTTTAGCTTAATTCGAGTCAAATTGGCCGATCTAAACCTACAACGGATCTAAAATAGTTCGTATGAATTTTTGACGATCGCGAAAATGTCTTCGCGAGGCGTATTCGTGACGTATTCCAATGTAGCAAATACATCGTTCATTTCGATCGTGTAGTCGATGTAGTCTCGATTCAGAGGAAGAAATGTCGATACTTCTCCTGCTGTCTCGTTAGAGTAAACCCAAAGAGAGCCAAAATTGTCCTCCTCTTTCTGTTTTTCCCATCCTGTCGCTTCCAAATAGTTGGCGACTGACTCTGGGGAAATTGATTCAAGTTGTTGTCGCGTTAATATGTTCGTGGGATTTAATACCATTTTCCAGAATTAATGCAACAGACGGGAATCTATATGTAGGGGCATTTGGCGTAGCCTACGCGCAGTGTTTACGGCGTTTGCCCAATCCCAAGCGTAACATCTATTCCCGCTAGATGTAGGTTGGGTTGAAGCATGAAAACCCAACACCTTAACCTGGCACAACTCGATCGCCATGGATAGGGCGAAGGGCCTTCGCCCCTACGATCGCCGTAACTATTCTAGGGATTTATTTTATATCGTTTCAGTTGATTTGATCCGGTGCATCCCCGCTTCCGCAAAGCGATCGAAGGCCGCTTCTGCCGCATCGGTATAGTCTACCACATCGGGAACCACAACGGGAGAGGTACAATCGTCGAGCAGGTAAACTTTGCTCGCCAGTTGCCGATCGCGGGCATTAATTTCTTCGAGAAAATTAGAAACCGTCCAGGCGACGCAGTGACTTTTTGCTTGTCCGGCGACGATAACCGCATCGAAACCGAGGAGATATTCAATCAACTCGGTATTTTTTTTGTCGATGGGGTTGCCCGCTTCATCTTCTAAGACTTCTGGCTTCAGGGCCGAATAATTTTCCGTAAGCGGATTTGTTCCTTTTTGTTCGTAACGAATTTGGCTGCGGCGAGCGATACTATGGAAAAAACAGGCTTCCTCGATGGCAGAAACTAAGGCATGACCGACTCCGCCGAGCATTCCGTGATAGGGCCAAACCATCAACGGATATTGACGGTTGTTGTTAAGAAGTTTAGCATAATGGAGGGCGTAGCGTTGCAATTTTTCGTAGTCGCCGGCCTGGAGATTGGGGACGATCGCCGGATTCACGTTCCACTTGCCTGCTTCCACTTCTTCTGCTACAATTTCGGTCATGGGTGGCGGATTGTTGCCATCGCCATCGACCCAGAAAAAAGGATGAAAAATCTGCATTGCCCTATGGGTATCCATAGTGGCGACAATGTTGGTAATTTGCCCGAGATGGCGATAGATAAATTTGCACAAGCGAATGTTGTCCTCGATCGCCCCTCGTCCGCTTCTCCCAGCGACAAACAGTTCGTAGTCGGGCAAGCAAAAGGTATTTTGTACGTCGATTAACAGCAAACAAATGCGACGATCGTCCGCACTAGCGGGAGATAAATCGTGTTGTTCGGCCCAGGTTTTGGCTTGTGCGGCGCGATCGGCGTAGGGAACGCGCCACAGTTGGCTGACGCGATCGCTGTCAAAAAATTCAGGAATGGGAAGTTGAGACATAACCCTATCTCAATTATGATTTACCGCGCAAGAAAGTCCGCAGTTCGCGATTGACGGTTTGGGGAACTTCTTGTTGGATCCAATGGCCGCAACGGGAGACAAACCGCACTTGAAACGGGGCTGAAATCAGGCGATCGAGGCCTTCAGCCAGTTGGCGGTTGAGAATGGAATCCTCTTCTCCCCATAATACTAGAGTCGGAGCCGTCACCGGATCGGGAGATTTTTGCCAGTCTTGGGGGTTAAAGAGTTGGCGGTAATAGTTGGCGATCGCGGCCAGAACGCCCGGTTTTTCTAATGCAGCCCGATAGATCTGGGCGTGTTCGCGATCGAAGGCCCCTTTGCGAATCGCTTCCCCTTGAAATACCGTTTTCACGAAATCCCCTAAATTGTGGCGCAACAGTTCGGGAATACCCGGCACTTGCAAGGCCAAAACGTGCCAGTTGCGGCGCAAGCGATCGAGGTTTCCAATTAATTCTCGGGCCAAATGTTGCGGGTGAGGACTGTTGAGAACGGCGAGACGATCGATATATTGCGGGAATTGTTGAGCCAAATTCCAGGCGATCGATCCGCCGATATCGTGACCGACAACGTGCGCTTTCGCATATCCCAAGGCCTCGACTAACCCGCGCACGTCAGCGCTGAGGGTATCGAGATCGTAACCCCCGGCGGGCTTATCAGAATCGTTGTAGCCGCGCAAGTCCGGAACGACAACTTTGAAATGGCGGGCGAGGGCAGGAATTTGGAAGCGCCACGAGTACCAAAATTCAGGAAACCCGTGCAGCAACAATACCAATTCTCCTTCGCCTTGGGTGACGCAATGTAGGCGAATATCGTTGGTTTCGACGAAGCAGTGTTGCCAGGGAGCGTTGGTGGCGGTCATTTCAATGAACAATTAACAATGAGCAATGAGCAATACTCTGGCAGAAGATACCAGGTTTAGGAAGAAACGGTATTTTTTATCCCGAATCAATTCTGGGGCTTGCCATCCCTGGGATCTCAGTCATCAAATATTCGCGATTGGAGACCCCATCCCTCTTAGGGTGGGGAGGAAAATCGCGCCC
>CAKZKB010000366.1 GCA_937121005.1 uncultured cyanobacterium
GACGAACGCTCTTCGCCCGAGACTACCTACAACACCTTGGTTGCCGAACAAGAAACTAGGTTCGTCGGCTCCAGCCCGGATGTAATCGTTTCCGAAACCGCCGACTACACTATCGTCGCCGCCGCTTCGGGTATCGGCTCCGAGGATAATGGTATCGTTGCCACCCAAGCTGTTGTCGCCACCAAGTCCGGCCGGACGATCGCCGTAAATCAGGTTGCTGTTTTCTTCAGTAAAAATATAGTCGCTACCGACACCACCGGAAATGGTTGAGGAGCGTTCGGCGTTGATGGTATCGTTGCCCGCGTCACCGTAGAGAACGGCCAGGCCGGTATTATTGGTGAGGAAATCGTTGCCGTCAGGGGCGTTGAATTGTCCGTTACCGCCAAACAGACTGTCGCCCGAGGCTTGCGAATTAATGGTGTCGTTGCCTTCTGCACCAAATAGGGCGCTGACCGATTGGTTAGGGCCTAAAATCGTGTCGTCGCCCTATCGGGCGACGACAATTCCCGAGCCGACCAAACGTAACAAATCGGCTTCGGGAGTGGCCCCACCTTCAAATAGTGAGGCTGTACCGAGTTGGCTAATGTCAGTAATGAGGGTCATAGTACAGAGTGGGTAATGATTTCAGACATCCCTCTGAAGGTAGATATCCTGAATGTGGCTACCGTATCACACGCCTAAAAGTCAAACAAGTCGATCTGCGAGATTTTACAGATTCTTGACGCAAGAGACGTAAATGTACTTTAGCGGACAACAGATGCTCGCCCAACTGAACCATCGCGGGTGCGAGTCGTGGTACGATCTGGTTAAAAGCCGATCGCGGTTACTGTTTGCTGTCATTGCAATGAGTTTTAAGGACGAATTCGGACTGTTACTTCGCGCTCGCTATCCCATCGTCTGCGTGCCCACACCGGAAGAGGAACGACTCGAAGGAGAAATCGCGATCGCGGCCAAAGAACAGGGCGATCGCGCCGTGTATATTTGGGACTTTGTGGATGGCTATCGCGGCAATTTAAACGACGAAGGAACCGCCCGCCGCAACCCCTTAAACGCTTTAGAATTTGTCGAACAAACGCCCGCTAGCGCTCCCGCCATCTTTGTTTTGCGCGATTTCCACCGCTTTTTAGACGATCTCGCCATTTCGCGCAAACTGCGAAATCTCAGCCGGATGCTAGAATCGCAACCTAAAAATATTGTCATTGTTGCGCCGCAACTGAACCTTCCCGATGACTTGGGCGAAACGATAACAGTGCTAGAATTTGCCCTCCCCGATCGCGAAGAAATTGCCAGGGAAATCGATCGCTTACTCGCCGCCACCGGACAACAACTTGCCGACAGCGACAGGGCGCAATTGGCGCGATCGTGTCAAGGATTGTCCCTAAAACGGATTCGGCGGGTACTGGCACGGGCGATCGCCACCCATGGCAAAATTGAACCAGAAGACGTAGAACTGGTACTCGAAGAAAAACGGCAAACCATCCGCCAAACCCAGATTTTAGAATTCTATCCCGCCACCGAAAAAATTTCGGATATCGGCGGTTTAGACAACCTCAAAGACTGGCTGCTGCGCCGAGGGAGTGCCTTCTCCGAACAAGCTCGATCCTACGGTTTGCCGCACCCGCGCGGGTTGCTGTTAGTGGGAATTCAAGGCACGGGCAAATCCTTAACTGCAAAGGCGATCGCCCATCACTGGCATTTACCTCTGCTGCGATTGGACGTAGGGCGCTTGTTTGGTGGCTTAGTGGGCGAATCGGAATCTCGCACCCGCCAGACGATTCGCGTTGCCGAAGCTCTGGCTCCTTGCGTGTTGTGGATCGACGAAATCGATAAGGCTTTTGCCGGGATTGGCGGAAAAGGAGATGCGGGCACTGCTAGCCGCGTGTTTGGAACCTTCGTTACTTGGCTAGCCGAAAAAGACTCGCCCGTGTTTGTCGTTGCTACTGCCAACGACATCCAGTCCTTACCGCCGGAAATGTTGCGAAAAGGGCGCTTTGACGAGATCTTTTTTGTCGGTTTGCCCGACAAGGACGAACGCCGGGAGATTTTGACGGTGCATTTGTCGCGGTTGCGCCCTCACAATATTAAGAGTTACGATCTCGATCGCCTCGCTTACGAGATGCCGGATTTCTCCGGGGCAGAATTAGAAGAAGCGATCGTGGAAGCGATGCACATCGCCTTCTCTCAAGACCGGGATTTTACCACCGAAGATATTCTCCTCGCTGCCAGCCAAATTGTCCCACTCGCACGCACGGCGAAAGAACAAATTCAGTTTTTGCAAGACTGGGCCGCGGCGGGGAAAGCCCGTCTGGCCTCGCGGCGCAATTTAATTAAAGATTTAGGATTGTAAGTCGCAATCTGAATTAAAATTATAATATCCTAACTTGTCTTTCTATGATGTCCCAAACCGTCGCACCGCTTGTTAGCATTATTATTCCCGCATATCGGGCTGAAGAGACGATCGCCATGGCGATTAAAAGTCTTTTGGCGCAAACTTATTCCCATTGGGAAGTCGTCATTGGTTCCAACGATCGCGTCAATTATTTAGCGGTACTCTCGCAGCAAGGCATTAGAGATCCGAGAATCAAACAGGCTTACACTGAGGGAATTGGTACGGGAGAAGCCCCGGCTCGAAATGTGGCCGCGACGATCGCCACTGGCGAGATTTTTGCTAACCTGGATGCGGATGATGCTTACGAACCCAACCGTTTAGAAGCATTAGTTCCCCTGGCGATCGAGTATGGAACTGCGATCGACAATACTGGCGTTTATAACACCGATTTGGTTTTGTACAAACGTCCGTTTCCCGATCGCACCGCAGTCACCTTTGCCACGTCAGATGACATTCTCAAACCCCGCGTTCCCTTTTTCCCCGTCTTTCGCCGAGAATTTCTCGGTTCGGGTTGGACGAAGGTTCCATTTGCGGCTGATGTTCTGTTCAACTTAGAACTGTTAAGTCGGGTCGAAAAAGTTGCTATTCATCCGCAACCGCTTTATCGATATTACAAGCGCGAAAACTCGATTACTCAATCTGCTACCGCTTTCGATACGGCAGAAACGGCTTACAAACAAATCTTGTCGTTGTTAGCAGCAGGAAAACTCGATCTCGCACCAGAAATTCGTACCGCCGCGATCGATGAGTTCTCGCAAAACCTCCGCCTCAATCGCGTTTTTCGTCGATATATGCAGGAGGGTCGCTGTCAGCATCTCGAGGAGTTTCTCGACATGACAGATAACGGACGCGCCGACTGGCTACAGACCGAATTAGAAGCAGTTTAATCTTGATGTTCTACTGATAGTTTTACCCCCCTTCCCTTGCTCGCTCCCAATTTTTTCTACAATGCTACTTTTTTAAGGAATTGGAAAATATGCCATCATTAAATGCTGAAAATTTGGAATTTTGCAAGCAAAAATTTCAGTTAAGCTACCATGTTGACTTTGTTTTTGAATGCTACCAAACAGTTGGTTTTCAGGGAAAAGATGTTCTGGAAGTAGGCGGTAGCTTGCCTGAAGGATTTGTTTTAGATTATCTTGGCGCGAAATCATGGTCGTGCTTAGAGAATCCTGAATACGATTTGTCTTTAATGGAAGTGGGAGGAGGATGGCAGCAAGCCAGCGCTTTTAAGGGGATGTCGCCTACGAATCTTGCTGATTTTAGCTTTGAAAACAGATCTCTAGGACGTTACAATCTGTTTTTAGCCAAAATTGAAGACCTACCTAACCAACATTACGGAAAGTACGATTTAGTGTTTTCGATCGCGGCTTTCGAGCATATTCACAAACTCCCCCAAGCATTAGAAAAAATGTATTTGGCCCTGAAGCCGGGCGGCAAATTGTTTTCAATGTTTGCCCCTATATGGTCGTCCCGCTACGGACATCACTTACCCACTTTAACCGATAAGAGCGGACGAACCATCGATCGCGATAAAAATAGTCTCATTCCTCCTTGGGGTCATTTAATTATGCGGCCACCAGAGTTATGCCGTCATTTATATCAACTGACCGATCGCGAAACGTCCGATACGATCGTGTATTATGTTTATAATTCCGACCACATCAACCGTTTCTTTGCAGAAGATTACATCAACTTCATCGAGCAAAGTTCGTTTCGATCGATTCGGGTTCAACACCCACCCATCTTTGAATCTCCCATTACGCCGGAACTTCAACAGCAGTTAGAACGCCTCTATCCCCAGCGAAGTCAATTTAGCAATGATGGGTTTATCGTTGTTTTAGAGCGTCCTTTAGATTGATTGTCCTCATCGGCACGAATCTGTTGACAAAAGGTCTGAATTTTTGCTAAATTAGAAGCGAACAGACTTCTCTTGGCAATAGCATAGAGAGCCGCGATCGAAAATGAACGATTCCCTAGTTTCTATTATCACGCCTGCTTATTATGGGGAGGATACGCTAGAGCGAGCGATTCGCAGCGTCTTGACGCAAAATTATTCTAACTGGGAAATGATAATTATTAGCGACGACGATCGGAACTACAAAGAAGTCGTACAACAGTATGGAATTGAAGACGATCGCCTGCGTTTCACCTCCACAGGTCAAGTTGGTTCTGGTGCTAGCAATGCCAGAAACAAAGGATTAGAAATGGCTCGAGGTCGATATATCAGTTGCTTGGATTGTGACGATGCGTTTAAGCCACATAAATTATCCACTTTACTTCCTTTCGCCAAAAAGTACGGCGTAGCAATTTCGAGTATTGACTATCGAGATAGCGAAACTGACGATTGTTTAGAAAACTTAAGCGCACAACCAAAAGTAGACTACATTACACCCGAACAGTTGTTTACGGTCTGTTTTCATTCCGTAAGCGTCTATGTTTGCGATCGCGATAAAATAGACGTTTGTTACGATATCGATCTGCCGAATATGCAGGATGCAATATTTTTAATGTCGTTTTTTAATACAGTTGACAAAATTGGATACTGTCACGAGCCACTCCATATTTATTATCGTCGCGATGGCTCGGCTTGCAATTCCCACAAGACCACTCAATCGTTCATCTTTAGCAAAAAGAAAATTTTGGAAAAGTTGAATGCTGGCACAACGACTATTAAAAACCATCGAGCGCGATCGGCTACACAAAAGCATATTGATCTCATGTTACAAATGGAGGACATTTACACTCGAGAGGTCGCTAAAGATCCGAGCGTTAGTTTTCTAAAGCTGTTCAAGTCTTACCTAGAAGAGCGATCGGTTTGGATAACCCGATAGCGATATCCCCTTCTCGATCCTCAAATTTGAGATTGAGAAGTGCTTCCCACTGACTGAGAACTTCCCGTTCTCCACCGCGATTAACATCATCGAGAACGATGGCGCATTCTTCGGATAATTGAGGTAGAAAATAAGGGACAGCCGGATAGCGAGAATACTTGAGATGTTCTTCATAAGCAGGTGGCCCGTCAACCAACAACAGATCGATTTTTGTTTCCTTAGATAGCTGTTTTTCGATCGCGTTCGTATCGTACCAGGGAATATTATCTATGGCTAAATCGGTTGCTTGCAAAGGAGCGTAGATTAAAGTGACTAAGCGATCGAGTCCTTCCTTTTGTAAGCGATGCGACATCATATCGCACCATTGTCGTTCGTGTTCTATGGTATAGAGATGTCCTCCATTTTGCTTCAGCAAGCGAGCGATATAAAATGTAGAAATGCCCGAACCGCATTCGACGATCGTCGAACGATTGTTCAGAAAAAGATCGTTCAAGATGTTGACTAAGGCACTCGGACGGATAGAAAATGCCGACCAAGGCAAATATGAAGTCGATAAGGGTGCTAAAAATTCAAAAGCTAATAAATCTGTCAATACATCGGCAATACCGGGAGACAGATCTGACTCTTGAAGTTGATGAATTGAGCGATGGATGACCATTATTGCGATTGAAATTTACTGATTGAATTTGCTTTTGGGCGAAAAGTAGGCATTCAAGTTGACCAAGAAACCGGATTTCTAACACCAGTTTATGCTATACTACCTGAATAGTTACGATGAAAAATTTTTTGCTTAAATATATTCCCCCCCATCCATCCGCACGATCGCGCCTGTGATAAAATCTTGTTGTAGTAAAAACAAGATACTGTCAGTGACAACTCGAGTATTCCCCGGAATTTTTAAGGGAATGTTCCGGCTTGCATAATCTGCCATAAATTTTTGCGGATCGGGATCTCCAGGGGGTTCGAGAATTTGTCCCAACGCTACCGCATTGACTGTAATGCGCGGAGCCAATTCTAATGCTAGCATTTCTGTCATATCCCACAAGCCCCGTTTGGTAAGGCGATAGGCAAATTTTTCAGGTTTGGGATGGGGAATGCGAGCATCGTTAATATTAATAATCTTCCCTTGCCCATCTGTCGGAACTTGTCGAGCAAAGGCGCGAGAGAGTTGAAATGGGGCGCGGAGGTTAATGGCGAATATTTTATCCCACAAATTAACATCAAGTTTGTCAAAAATATCTTCATCGGGGAAAATAGAAGCACTATTAATTAAAATATCTACTTTCCCTAAAGTTTCAATTGCCTTGGGAATGATGCTATCCGTCGCCTGGGGGTCGGACAAATCGGCGGAGTACGTCACCGATCGCACGCCTAAAGATTCCACTTCCGACTGGACATTCGCTGCGGCTTCAGTAGAACGACCGTAATGAATAAAGACATCGCACCCTGCTTTAGCGAGTGCAAGGACAATGGCACGACCGACTCGAACTCCACCTCCGGTAACGAGAGCAACTTTTCCGTTTAAGTCCACGATCTGTCTCAAATATAGCTGTATAATCTAGGAAACCACAAAATCAATATTTTAGCAAGTGACTCGCACGAGAGAGGGACGATATCGGAGCAGTATCGATCCAGTCAGTCTCACTTTTGCGGCCAGTTGGGGGATTGTTTTCCCCGATACGGGATCGACCCAATGGGGCGCAATTTCTGCCAGGGGGACGAGAACAAACGCTCGTTCTCTCATGCGCGGATGGGGGATTTTTAGGTTGGGGGTATCTAAGATGATATTCTCAAATAAAATTAAATCGAGATCGAGCGTGCGCGGCCCCCAACGCTGTTGGCGGATGCGGCCGAATTGATTTTCAATAGCGAGTAAGGTATGGAGTAGATCGTGTGGTTTCAGACCCACTTCTAGCAAGGCACAACCGTTAAGATAGTCGGGTTGAGCCGGGCCGACTGGAGCAGTTCGATACCAACTCGATCGCGCGATGACAGCAACATTGTCAAGGCGATCGAGGATATCCAGAGCATTTTCTAAGGTGGCAAGGGAATCACCTAAATTGCTGCCCAGGGCGATGGCACTTTGGTAAACTGGGGGAAGGTCGCGATCGCTCATAAAAATTCAATGGTACTCGCTCACCCTATCATGTTACCTTGGAAGCGATTGGATTACGGACGATCTGAGAGCATCGCTTCTGTTCTGTGAGTGTGGTTGACTTTCACGCTGGAGAGGTCGCGCCGCAGCCTTGACAAGAGCGGGAAAAAATCGCTATTATGAAAATTGGTTCGATCGCGTCCCTATCGAGCGATCGCCTCTAGCAATCCCATCGGGAGCGCCCCACTGTTATGATTCCTCGCAGCCTACATCGATACTGGAACGGTGCGAGTTTCGTTCCTTTCATTCTACTCGGCGCGGGCATTTTTGCCTTCACCTCGTCCTTGCAACTCAACTACTGGCTCAAAGGCTACCTCGTCTTGCTCGAAGCGCAGGCGGGAATTGTTATACTAGCGATCGCGATCGCGAAACTGAGGCGATCGCGTCCGTCTTCTCGTTAATTCAGTCTCATTATCGGGTAGGGAACTGACATGAAAAACAAAATAACCGCCGCTTTACTAGCCTTCTTTTTTGGATGGATCGGCGTTCACAAATTTTATCTGGGGCAAAACTTCGCTGGAATCATCTACATTCTGTTCTGCTGGACGTTTATTCCCGGATTTATTGCCTTCTTTGAATTTTTGGGCTTGCTGTTGATGCCCGACGATCGCTTTAACGCTCAGTTTAACCCATCTTTTGCTGCGAGATCCATCGGATCGCCGCGATCGGCCAAAGATATTACCAGCGCGATCGCCGATCTCAAACAATTATACGAGGCGGGAGCGGTGACGGCGCAAGAATACGAAGAAAAACGCCAAAAACTCTTGAAAGATCTGTAAATTCCATTTCAACATCGAGGGGATATCGTGTCACAACCGCCATCTTGGTTACAGCGAACGCCAAACTGGGTTTGGTGGGCATTTGCCCCCATTTTGGGAGGGCTGGCGATTTCATTTGCAGGGTATAAAGCCAAAGTGCGATCGTGGGTTGTGGGTGGTGTTGCCCTGGCGATCGCCGCTTTAATTTTAGCCGTCAGCAGTAACGACGTGGGGGTATTTCTTTGGGGGGCACAAATTGGTTTAGCTTTTTACATCAAAAAACCGTTTTTACTGAGAACTTACCCCCGAGAATTGCCCCTTCCCGACGATCGCCATGCAATTCGGGCGATCGCGGCGACTCGCAGTCAAATTGATATCAACAACTGTTCTAAAGACGATCTCGTGCGCGGTTTGGGATTACCGATCGTCTACGCTAACGATATCGAAGAACTCATCAAAGACGGGCATTTGTTTACTGACTTCGACGAACTCATCGAACTGGTGGGCATTCCCGAAGAAAAAGTGCGCCAAATTGCCCCACTCGTCACCTTTGGGTATTATACCTCTAAAGAGGTCGATGTGTCTTGGCGGCGGCTCAATTCCTATTCGGCTGATGAGTTGACAACTATTGTCGGACTCGATGCAAATGTGGCACAAAAAATTGTCAGCGAACGTCAGCGAGGGCAATATCAATCGGTTCTCGATGTGAAACGACGCACGGGGCTACCGTTAAATGCCTACCGTCAAGCGATTTAAGTCGCGATCGTCGTTACCAATTCAGATTGGGATTTATCGCGTACCGGCTCTAAAATCGGACGAGATTTCTCCCCGAACACGACTCGATTCAGTTGCAAACAACAAGCCTTAGTGCTAGACAGATTCCTCATTTAAAAATCAATGAGTACCGATAGATTACCCGAACAATTTTGGCAAGGCATCGAACAGTTCAATTCTGGCGAATTTTACCCTTGTCACGACACCCTAGAGGCATTGTGGTTAGAAGCATTGGAACCGCAAAAAACCTTCTATCAAGGCATTTTACAAATTGCGGTTGCCTGTCACCATTTGGGCGATCGCAACTGGCGGGGAACCGTAATTTTACTCGGTGAAGGAACCAACCGCCTGCGACGCTACGAACCGAGTTTTGCTGGTATTGATGTTGAAGAGTTGCGCGATCGCGTTGCTGAAATGCTGTCGGTATTGCAGCGATCGGGGGCAGAAAATGTAGACGAACTTGCCACTGCTTGGGAGTCGGGGAATAGCGATATTCCCAAGCTAGAAATTCACAAAGTCAATTAGTCAACGCAGCCTTGACTTGAAATTGAGCCGTCGGGTAACACTGCTTCGCACAAATTCGCACCCGCTAAAATTGCCTCTTCAAAGTCAGCTTGCCACAAATAGGCATTGTTGAGATCGGCATCGACTAAAACGGCTCCGAAGAGGTTTGCGTTGCGTAAATCGATCTCTTGCAATTTTGCACCACTTAAGTTAGCATAGCTTAAATCGGTATAACTTAAGTTAGCTTTGGTTAAATTGGCATCCCGAAAATTGGCATGGCTTAAATTTGCACCATCGAGTCGAGTTCGGCGTAAAGTGGCATCGCTAAAGTCAGCGTAGCTGGCATCAGCATCGCGCAGATCCGCTTTTTCTAGATCTGCACCGCTAAAATCAGTCGCATTGAGCCATGCTTGGCGCAAATTCGCCTCTTGTAAGTCCGCATTTCTCAAGTTAGCACTGCCTATTTCGGCTCGACTGAGATCGGCATCTTCTAAATCCGCACCGGGTAACACGGCTCCGGTTAAATCTGCACCGCGCAGGTTACAATCGTCGCAGTCGCGAGTCTCGAACAGTCGGCGCAAGTCTTCGGGATCTTCGGCGGTGGTTGGCACAGTCATCCCGAAAAAAATGGCCGCGATCGCGGGTAAAAAGACAGGAATTTTCATAAGCGGATACCCAATTCAATGACAGTCTGGGAAGGAGTTTGGGAGCAAGATGCTCCCACTACTAAACCAACAGCGAGTAGATTAACATCGAGTTGAATACTTCAAACCCCCCTAAAACCTAAAACTTAAAACGTAAGCATTCAGATGGTACAGAGAAACCCGGTTTCTGAAGGGAGAAACTCGGATTTTGTCCGGCTATAAGCGAGAAACCGGGTTTCTACACCCGTTTAG
>CAKZKB010000367.1 GCA_937121005.1 uncultured cyanobacterium
TTTTGTGCGGAACTGGCCACGGCGGCGACAGTGTTGCTGGCTTCGCGGGCGGGGTTGCCCGTCTCCACCTCTCACGCCCTCGTGGGTGGAGTTGTTGGGGTTGCCCTCGTGCAGCAGCAGATCGCCAATCGAAGCAAGTTGAATCGAGTTGACCAGAAGAACAATCCAAAATCCAAAATCCAAAATCCAAAATCGAATGATGCGCCTTTGGGTTGGTCGGTGGTACGCGGGATCGCCTTGGCGTGGTTGGTGACGCTTCCGGCGGCGGCGGCGTTGGCAGCGACGATATTTACGGTAGCACGAAATTGGATTTAAAAAAGACAGAAACAACAAAATAGGGCGGGCAACGCCCACCCTACTTAATACTAACCCACCCATGGATTAACTGCGATGGGAACTCAAAGCGGGTTCGTCTACGGCGGGGTTGTAAATACCCCATTCTTCCAGACCGCGATTGTTAATTAACATCATTTCGGCCCGCGTCACTTCATCCGGCGTACCGTCGATGACTAACAAGAAATCGCCCGCCGCTAAGCGATCGCTGTAAATTTTGGCTCGATCTTCGGGAACGCCCCAACCCGCCAGGGCTCCGACTAAACCGCCAGAAACGGCTCCGACACCGCCGCCAGCCAGGGTAGTTCCTAGGGTCGTACCGATGGTTCCAGTGGCGACAATACCGCCAATACCGGGCACCAAAATCGTCCCCACACCCGCCAACAAACCGGCCAGCATACCGAGGGCGGTTCCCGTTACCGAACCAATTTTCGCTCCTTTTTTGGGTTCGTGTCCGACTTTTTCATCGGTTTCGCGCAATTGACCCACGCGATCGGAATCTTTGGCGATTACCGAAACGTTGTCCATGGGAAAGCCAGCGTCGCGTAGTTCCCGCAACGAGCGATCGAGATCGTTTTCGTTAGCAAAAACGCCAATGGCGCGTCGTCTGTTTGAAAGTGCCATAAATGTTTATCCTCTGTTATCGACAATGGTGGTAGAAAATAACGATCGACCGAAAAGATCGATCGTTAGATTGCGCTCTTACAGGTTAACGATGGTCGGAATTAGCCACACCAGCGCGACAATGGTTGCTGTCCAAGCAATAAATTGGCGGCTGCTAAACGGCGGCCCCTCTTGCGAACCGCGATCGGGAGAATAGTGAGCGCCTCCCTTTTTATTATCAGCCGTTTCCACGCGACCGCCTTTAGCTTCTTTGGCGCTTTCATGCGTCGGCGGTTGGTCGGACATTTTGCTACCTTGCCAGCGTCCGGTAGCGGCAACTTTCCCCTCTCGAGCGGTCGGGTTATCGGTTTTTTGTTGTTCTAAGGTGTTTTGTTCGGGACTCATAGAGTTCCTCCTGTTGTGCGTTCAAAACGGGTAACGACTTGGGAAACTAGCGCTGTTCTAAATGACTGCGTAGCATCCAAGCATTTTCTTCGTGAACTTGCATTCGTTGCGTGAGCAGATCCACAGTCGGTTCGTCGCTGACTTCTTCAGCGCGTTGCAAGACTTGGCGAGCTTCGCGACTGATAATTTCGTTTCCTTCTGTCAGCAAGCGAATCATATCTTCAGTAGAGGGAATGCCTCGGGTTTCTGAGACAGGAGACAATTCCATAAATTCGCTGAAACTACCGGGAGCCGGAAAACCAATGGTGCGAATGCGTTCGGCGATCGCATCGACGGCTTCGGCGAGATCGCGGTACTGTCCTTCAAACAGTTCGTGTAGGGAATGGAACAGCGGCCCGGTGACATTCCAGTGGAAGTTGTGGGTTTTCAAGTAAAGCGTATAGGTTCCAGCCAATACTTTTGATAGTCCCTCGGCAATATCGCTGCGATCTTGGCGATCGATGCCAATATTCACGGGAATATCTTTTTGGGTTTGGATGTCGAGCGTTGTAGTCATACAGTAAATTTTTTCGTGTCAACAAAGTTTGCAAAGCGGTTGTTACCAGAGGATCGCCCCTCAGCGATCGACCGCTTTTTTGAGAACCTCTAACATATCCCATCGCTGGGCGGCAGCAACGGTAGAAGCTGTAATTTTTTGCCCGCTAACGACTAATAAAGTTCCTTGCGGATTGATGACAATTTGGCGAGCAACTTTTCCAATCGGCGAAGCTGGATCTATAGTCGAAGTCGGTATTTGTCTTCCTGGCGAAGTGGGCCTTCTGGACGTTAATAATGGGTTGGCGACGGTCATACGATTAAACCTCTTAAAACTCTCAAGTGATGGTTTTACCTTTTGTTCCCATTCTAGGCAGCGATCGCGGCTTTTGGCATCAGTATCTAGAGGTAAAACAGCCAATAGTGGAGATCGCCCGAAAGATAGAAGCACCCTAAAAACAAACTCAAACTTGCGTAGAAATGACGAGATCGAAGAGCGGTCTTTATTTTTGCTTTAGATTTCGATCGCAAAAAGGTTAAGTTCCAGAGTAACGCCAGTTCGATAACCTTCACCCTGCCCGATCGCTCTTCGTCGGGCCGAATCTATACGCCCACTTTCTGGCGTTTGGATTGCGATCGATAGCCGTGTTCGTCGCGATCGTATTCTTGCTCGATTTTTTCCCAAGCCCGCGCCGAAGCCAGAGTTCCGTTGCCCGTATCTTCCCAGGCCTCGTTATAGGCTTCAAAGAAGGTTTGTTGCGCTTCGGGAGATAGGTGCGAGCGAATTTCAGGGGATAGCTGTTCGGCGGACTCGAGCCGTCCTTCCGGTTGGCGAGGAATGCTCATATCCCGACAGGCAAATACTTCTTCGGCTCCGTTGTTTTCGAGTAAGTTTTGGAATTCTTCAGTGCGATCGCACGGCACTTCTACCACGAGCAAAAATTCGCCCGCCGCCAACCGAGTTTGATAGATGGCTGCTTTTTCTTCGGGCATTCCTAACGCAACCAGGGCCGAAACTAAACCCGCACCGGCCGATCCGGCGATCGCCCCAGAAGCGCCCCCGAGTAAGGCTCCACCTAACGGCCCGGCGGCGACTACAGAACCCACAAAGGGGATAAATAATACGCCAACACCGCTTAACAGTCCCAGGAACGAACCGAATAAAGACCCGAAGATCGCCCCCGATTTTAAGCCATCGAGAATCACATCTTTGCGGGTGAGAAATCCGGTGATGCGGCTTTCGGTCTGATAGTTTTTGCCGACGACGGAAATCGAATCGCGATCGAGACCGCGATCGAACAGGGCATCGATCGTGCTTTGAACGCGATCGCGTTTTTTGAATGCCGACGAAATACAGCAAGTTTCGGAATTCATCTGTGCCATTTAAGAAAATGTCCTCATCTAGCGACAAGTGCGAAGGGGGTGGGGTTAAATTAAACTGAACAACAGCAGCGAGTGGTTAAAACTGTTTTCAAATTAAGTTGGTTTATTCAGAATTTGGAGGTGCAGTAACTTAGCAGTTTGTCCTTATTGCGATCGCTCTGCTCCCAGCCTAGACTAACCCCTCATATCTATTAAGGCTTAAAAAAAGGGTATCGGCCATCACTCTAGAGAGAGAGATGGTCGATCGCACTATTGGCATAGATTCTGGATCTCTTTCTAAAGATAGAGGCGCGATCGCGTGTTTTATACTATCGTCAGCAGCAGTGGCAATCTCCAGCCGCAAACTATGGTAAAGTAAACGAAACGAGGGTCGAGTAACAGTCAAAATGGTATCGCCAACGCCTTTAACCGGAACTGATTTAATCGATTGCGCCAAAGCCAATGCCAAGCAAGGAAAAGTTGTCGCTGCCCGTCAATGCGGCTACGGCGACGATCTCGATCGCTTTGAGAATGCCTTATTTTCAGCTTGTCAAGATATCGGTATCGACATCGAACAGTTAAGCGATTTAATTACCGATCGCCAACAACCGCCTGCCAATCGCGGTATTGAAGTTGGCCCGAATACGCCTTCCGATCTGTAAGTATTGATGGTACAAACCGCACAATCGCCCCAAACCCCAACCGTTTCTCCCGCCGTCGTTCCCTGGTGGAATACTTGGTGGAACAAATTGGTCGCGGTACTCGCATTGTTGAATTTATTATTGGGATTGTTCAATCTCAGTTACGTGCCGCTTCGGGATGTTTATTTGCACTATACTCCCATGGCGGTGCAGTTTTACGATCCCGTTAAAGGCATTGAAGCCCACGATCGCACCGAGACCTATTTAGATACGGCTGATGCCTTTTTGCGGCAAGTTTCGGCGACGGGATTGCGATCGCCGGATACAGAAGCCATTTTAGCAGATTTGCGCCAGCAAAGCGCGGATATGTTAGACGAAAATCCTTTTTTATCTGCGAACAAATTAGCGACATTTGCCAAAATGCAACGGCGAATGCGCCAGCATATCGGTTCGGTATCGGCGCAGAAAGCCTTTTCCGAGTTTTGGAGTACCGACAACCTCACAGCGCAAACTTTGGGCGCAGAGATGGCATTTTTCAACAGCCAAATTCGCCCCTTGCTGCGATCGAACTATTTCCGCTACAACGACGAAAACGGTCAATATATTGATAACTTTTGGCGGATTGACTTATGGTTCGTGGCCTTATTTGCCATCGACTATTTGCTGCGAACGCTGTTGATGTCTCGCCGCACGCCGGGAGTCAATTGGGGCGATGCCATGCTGCGACGTTGGTACGATGTTTTCTTGTTAATTCCGGCCTGGCGGTGGCTGCGAGTTTTGCCCGTTTTAGTGCGATCGCATCAAGCCAAAATTGTCAATCTCAATCGGGCGATCGCGCAAGTGACCTACGCCCCGGCAGCCTATTTGTCCGATCGCGTGGCAGAATTTGTCATGGTGCGGTTGATTAACCAAATGCAAACCTCCGTCGAACAAGGAGATGTGGCCCGCGCCTTACTCGAACCGAAACCCTACACGACGGTTAACGATGTTAACGAAGTCGAAGCGATCGTCGATCGCTTGATGAAACTGACCATTTACAACGTCTTACCTCGCGTCCAACCCAATATCGAAGCCCTGTTGCGTCACTCCCTCAAAAGTAGTTTAGAAAGTTCCACCTTTTACGATACCTTGCAACAACTCCCCGCAGTGGGAGATTTGCCCGACGATCTCGTGCGGCAAATGGCCAGTTATTTAGCCGAATCTACTTATAATGTGGTAGAATCGTCCTACTCCGACGAAAAAGGGCGACAGCTGTTCGATCGCCTCAGCGAAAACTTTACCACAGCCTTAAGCAAAGAACTCCAAGACGAAAGCACGCGCCAAGAGTTACAATTGCTATTGCGCGATTTGCTCGAGGAAGTGAAAATTAACTACGTGCAGCGATCGGAAAGCCGCGATCCCGAAGAAACCCTCGAGGAAGTGGAGAAATTGCAGCAAGTGGCGGGCGCGGAAGAGTCAACTGGCGATCGTTATTCAGTGTAGGGGTCAACGGTGTTGACCCGATCGTGGTGTTGATTCCATTTCTTAGCCAGATCTGATACGATCGACCTCTCGGGTGAGTGCCATTTGCTACTACATCGTAACTATTCAGGGGTAAGGATTCAGGTATGCTAGGCTAAACGGGTGTAGAAACC
>CAKZKB010000368.1 GCA_937121005.1 uncultured cyanobacterium
GGTTTCTACACCCGTTTAGCCTAGCATACCTGAATCCTTACAGCAAATGTTTCTGAAAAATGGTATAAAATCTAACCATCGCACCAGCTTGGAGACTTTAAGATCGTGTCTAGCAAAAAACTACTTTACGAAGGATACTGCAACCGTAAACCTACCGTCGCCCGCGAAAGTTTTGGTAGTGCTAACATTTACGAACGCCATGCTAAATCGATTTTAAGTAAAGCATCGGGATATATCCGCGCCTACGATTTTACCCTCAATCCGTACCGAGGCTGTCAGTATGGTTGTAGCTATTGTTATGCAGCCGCCTTCAGTCCTAATCCTTCCATGCGACAAGATTGGGGAAATTGGGTTATTTCTAAAGATAACGCGCCCGAACTGTTAGCAAAAGAGTTGCAGCGATGGGACGATCGCCACCCCAACCGTCCTCCCAAAATTTATATGAGTAGCGTCACCGATCCCTACCAGCCTTTTGAAACCCAGAAACGAATTACGCGGCAATTGTTAGAAGTGATGGTGGCTTACCAACCCACCCTCACCATTCAAACGCGATCGCCAATGGTAGTGCGAGATATCGATATTTTACAACAACTGAAGCGCTTGCGAATTAATATGAGCGTACCGACAGGAAGCGAACGGGTTCGTAAGGATTTCGAGCCTCGATCGCCGAGCATTCAGGCTCGATTGCTCGCCATTGGCAAGCTCAAATACAGTTTACCCGATGGCGGCGATCGACAAGTTCGCTGTTCGATTACCATGACACCGCTATTACCCACGTTTCCCGAAGAACAAGATGAGTTTATTAACAAACTAGAAATCGCCGATCGAGTTGTTATTCAGGCGTTTCACGCCAGTGGAAATCGGTCTCTCGTTGCCACCACTCGCCAAGAGGCAACGGACTTGAAAAGAAAGTATGCCTGGTGGTACGATCGAGAAGAAGAGTGCTACCAAGCGTTTAAATCGAAATTAAGCGCTGTGCTATCGAGCACGGAAATCAAAGAAGGAGCGGAGGGATTTACCTATGAGTAACCCGATTGTCAACTGGTGGCGATCGCGCCAATTTCGAGGTGCGTTGCAAAAAGGAAACCTGAAGAAAGCCGAAAAACTGTTGCAAGAAATCGAGCGATCGGGCGCTCGTTTGTCTGGAATCGAAAAATTATTTCGCGATCGGCAAAAACTCGATCGTCGCCTGGTTCGCTACAAGCAGCAGGCGATCGCGTTGAGACAGGAAGTGGTGCAATTGCAGCGCGATCGCGTTTATCTTCCCCAGAACGAGACTTTAATTGCTTATATCGAGCGCGAGTTCAAACTGCATCGGTGCGACTCCAGCTTGCTTCAGTGTACGGGAATTTGCGATCGTCTTTTCGATGACTTTGAAGCCAATTTAGCCAATTTAGTCCGCGAAGAAATTAACAAAATTCCCACTCCAAAGCGCGATCTCGAACTCGAAGCCGCCATTGTCGATATTGAAAAACTTAAACACGGCATCGATCCCGATTACAACTTGCGTTTGACTCCTCATGTTTACTTAATGAAGTATTTTTTAGAAAACGTCTACTGTTCTTATTTAACGTGGTTCCTAATTTACAAGTCTCGATTGCTTCCCGTCAAATTCAACCTTCTCGACATTGCTGCCGGGCCGGGAACAGTTGCCTGCGGACTAGCATTATTTTTGTATGGTTGTACGGGTTTTATAAAAATGCCGCAAACTCATATTTCCTACTATTCTTTGGAAAAGCAAGCAACTTTACAGTATCGGGGGTTACAGTTTTGGCGGCGCTATCTAGAACTTCAGCCCCAAACTGCCAATACCTACTTCCAATTCGATACGACCGATATTTTCTCCTACATCCAGCAACCCAAGAAGTTGCCTCAGAAGTTTTTTGATTTCATTACGATTTTTCACTGCTTCTTTTCCGATCCAGAATCGAGGGAAAAATCCTATCAAGCCTACCGAAAAATATTTGCCGAAACCCTGCGATATGGTGGTTACGTCCTGCTAGTCGTGCAAGGACGGAAACTCTTCGGATTTTACGATCGCCAACCGCAAGAAGATATTCGCTTAGAAGAAAACATCATCGGGCAATTTGTTAGCGATCTGGGCTTACAGCTAGAGTGGTACGAATATTTATCCTCTACGGGCAAGAGAACGCCCTGTGGCGGGGCCGAGTTTGGTAAGTTTGCCCGCGAGTGCCTGCCGTTACAAAAATTTATGAGCTCGATGAACCGTCAGTATCTCGGTTTGTCGTTTAATTCTAACTATACGATTGACGATTACGCAATTCTAGCCAAACGATCCTCCCCTTAGAGGTTATCGGAAGCGTACCCGTTTCTCACTAATGTAACCGCCTGTGAAAAGCCGCTACTGCCCGTCCGACTCCATCTTCTTGCTGCAATTGTCGGCCGACAGCTGCCGCCCGTTGCTGCATTTGTTTGTCTGTTGTCAGGGTTTCTAGAGCGATCGCCAGTCGGTGCGAAGTCAAATCTGTAACATTAATGGGTCGCGGCCCCACACCCAACTCGTAGGTTCGCCGTCCCCAGAAAAAGGCATCGCCGACAATCGGAACGACTAGGGAAGGAACCCCCGACCAAAGTGCGGCCGCCGTCGTTCCCGCACCGCCGTGATGAACAATGGCTGCCATTTTGGGAAACAGCCACTGATGGTACACCGAACGCACGGGAAAAATATTATCGGGGAAGGGATGGAGATCGAGATCGTATCGCTGGCCGACAAACAGAACCGCTCGTTGTCCGCTTTGGACGATCGCCGCCGTGACGATCTCGAACAGGAACTTGGGAGCCAGTAACAGCATACTACCAAAACCGATATAAACTGGAGGCGAACCCGCGTCAATAAATGCCTCTAAATCTGCCGGAGGTTGCCAGTCACTAGGAGGATCTAAAAACCAGTAGCCCGTAACGTCCATAGACTCGCTCCAGTCCGATGGCTTGGGAACCACTGTCGGGCTGTAACCGTAGAGAAAAGGCTGCTGGCGGCGGTAAGTGAGTTGGCCGTAAAAGTCCAATCCGTCCACTGGCGGTAACTGCAATTTCGACTGCCGCCATCGGTTAATTTTCGCTTGAAACGGCCGCCAGAATATTTGTTCGATCGCAAAGTGAGACAACCAATTGTACGCTTTTCCCAAACGGATTTGCGGCGGAAACAGATAATTAGGAAATTGTTGCGTTCGGCCGAGGGGTTGCAAAATTGCTAAGTAAGCTGGAATATTCAACCGTTCGGCAATATGGTTTCCCCCCATGGCTGTGACGGTATAAACAACTGCATCTGCTCCCTGACAGGCTTGCCAAGAGTCATCGAGTTGCCGTTCTAGAACCGGGTGCAGAAGTTCGACAATTCCTTTAAGAGAATCAATGGTGGTATAGCACGGCCGAAGGACAATTCGATCGAAGTCTTCTTTGGAAAGAACGTCGAGAACGTTGGTAAGTCGGAAGAAGTCGAAACCCCAGTCGCGAACGAAGGTTTCGTAATAGTGGTAAGTGGCGATTCTAACTTGGTGGCCGGCAGCTTGCAACCCCAGACTCAAGGCAACGAACGGCTGTACGTCGCCTCGGGTTCCTGTGGTCAGGATCGTAATTCGCATTGTAGAAGTCGAGAGGTCAATAGAGCGGTCAGGGTCAATTTAAGTGGGAAACGGGTGGCTGTCAAGATGGCAGCGATACATTTACCCAACCTACAAGATTTTCTTAACCTTATGTCCGGGCCGTGAAAAAGCCCGCGTCGAATCTCAACGCGGGCAAAAATCTACTCTGTTCGTCATCAGTAACGAGGGCAACGCCTTCGTCCGATATTTAAATTGTCTACCTTGTCGCCCGATCGCGCTGCGATCGCGATCTCTACTGACGCGAGATCTGGGACAACCGATCCGGAGAGGGACGACATTTTGCGGTAGGCTATGCAGAGAACCCGCTCTTGCTCGGAGGACGATCGCTTGCTGTCTCGCCTACTTCCCCTGGCCCTGGTTGCACTCGTACCCGGTCGCGCCCTCGCCCAAGGCCCGACTCCCGAACCGCCCGCCGCCGCTACGGTTTTGCCCGCCGACGTACCGGGAGTGCTGGCGATTAAAACCACCTCAGCATGGAGTGAGTTTAACCGCTTTCACTCCTTCCCCGAACAGATTGCCGGGCCGGGTGGCTTGCCTTTTTTCCCGCCCCTAGGAGATTTTGAGAGCAATATACAACCCTGGATCGGCGAGTGGGCCTTGATATCGACTCTGGCAGATGGCAACCTCTACTTAGCGACGATCGCCGATCGCGCCTTTACCCTCGTGCCCGTCACCGATCCCCAGGGTCTTGAAGCCTATATCGATTTGCTAGAAAGCGATCGCGGTGCGCCAGAAGAACGCGACTATCAAGGCGTAACCGTGCTGGTTTGGGAACCCGAGGAAATCGTCCGACCCGAAGCCGAACCGGAAGCGAAACAACTTCCCCCACAGCAATTGCCCCTAGTAGCGTTGGGTAAAAGCCTAGATCGCACCCTCCGTTATCCCCTTGTTCGGCAGTGGTTAGCGCAAGCAGACGAACCCGTTCCCTTACCGGAACCACCCCCCACCCAACCGCAAACCCGGCCGGGGATTGCCATTGCCCTGCTACCGGGATATGTGGCCGCCGCATCGAATCCCGTTCCCTTAGAGCAGTTGATTGACGAGTTCGATCCCGAAGCCAGCTTAGCAGAGAATCCCGAATTTCAAAAACTGCTGGCCCACCCTCAGTACGATGAGGCTGTGGCGACCGTGTATGGCGACTTTAGCGCGATCGCCGATGCCTTTGCTAACCCGCCGCCGAGTAGCGAAAATGCGCCCCCTTCGCCGGAAGCCGCCCTGGTAGAAGCCTTGGAAAATGTGGCCGCTGAGTACACGACCACTTATTCGGTGGCTTGGTTTGCCCCCACCGGAATGCAAGTGCAAGGGCGAACCTTCTACGCCCCCGGAGCCCGAGCT
>CAKZKB010000369.1 GCA_937121005.1 uncultured cyanobacterium
CACAGACATTCTCATCTGTTGCATTAGTTCTGGAAATTGGTATAACACGAGAAATTAGAGAGAGTAGACTTCTCTTGCTTCGATCGAGATTGGCAATCTGATTTCCTACGTTCGATACCAAATCTGACGATCGTCGTCCGTTCTTCTCTTTTTCAAACTGGGCCAACCTGTCTGGGTTTGGTACGAACTTCCCAATTTGGTTAACGAGCAAGAGAATCGAAACTTGTTTGAAGACTGCAAATTGATTTCGTTCAAATCGTTAAGGAGAAACGTCTCATGGCTACTGCACGAGACATTATGACCGAAGAAATCGCAACTATTAAAGGTTCGGATACGGTTGCTGAAGCCGTATTGTTGATGAAGTACAAAGGACTGCATTCTTTAGTGGTCGATCGGCGTGCGGATGACGATGCTTACGGTATTGTCACCAGCACCGACATCGCGAACAAGGTCGTTGCCTACGGTAAGGATCCGAAAACGGTTAAGGTTTACGAGATTATGACGAAGCCTTGCCTCGTAGTCAATCCCGATTTAAATATTGAATACGTGGCCCGTTTGTTCGCTCGTTTTGGGGTCGATCGCGCTCCGGTAATCCAAGGCGAATTGCTCGGTGTTATTTCCGATACCGACATTTTACAAAAAGGCAACTTCGTGGACAATCCCCGCGTTCCGCTACTGCAAAAAGCCTTACAAGAAGCGATCGCCAAGGCTCGCACGGCTAGTGCTAATAACGGTGCGGATGCCGATACCACCAAAGAAGCCTGGAATGAAGTCAACGAACTCGAAG
This sequence comes from uncultured cyanobacterium, assembly GCA_937121005.1. Taxonomy (GTDB): domain Bacteria; phylum Cyanobacteriota; class Cyanobacteriia; order Cyanobacteriales; family Geitlerinemataceae; genus CAKZKB01. The sequence continues at coordinate 788 of CAKZKB010000369.1, forward strand.
CCGAACTCGCTTTCCTTCAAGGTGTTGCTCCCGACAAACCTGCTGCCGAAGTTTACGGCGATGGAGCCACAACGGAAGCACCTGCTTTAGTTTAACAGGGATCGTAGCATAAACTGGTGTAGAAACCTGGGTTTCTTGGTAAACCTAAATGCTTACCAATTCTGGTAGGGGCAGTGCCCCCGTGCCTGCCCTTACCCTGGCCGAAATCGGGGCAACCACAGGGGGTTTGCCCCTACAGAAACGCGATCGACAGACAAGAGGAGACACACATCATGGTTAACGCGATCGATGCTCCCAAACCCGCCAAACATTCACCTTTACATCGAGAATGGTCTGAATATTACCAAGCGGTGCAAGGGCGACCACCTCGGGAAACTTTGCTATTTGCGCTCGATGAATTCGATCGCGAACTAGATAGCAACTCCCGAAAATTTGCTGTCGATCTCGGTTGCGGCGACGGCCGCGATACAGTGGAAATTGTCCGCCGAGGTTGGCAAGTTTTAGCCGTTGATGGGTCGGAAAAAGCCATCGATCGCTTGACCCAACGACCGGATATCGATCGCGATCGACTGACCACCCAAGTCCAGAAGTTCGATTCCCTCATTTTACCCGATGCGGTCGATCTTCTCAATGCCAGTTTTTGCCTTCAGTTTTGCCCCCAAGACGAATTTCCAGCCCTGTGGAAAAAATTGGTCGCCTGCTTGCGATCGGGCGGCCGTTTTAGCGGTCAGTTGTTTGGCGATCGCGACTCTTGGACGCAGTATTCTAACCTCAACTTCCACACTCGCGAGGCGATCGATCTGCTGTTTGCAGATTTTTCGCTCGAATATTTTGAGGAAGAAGAACACCCCGGCAAAACAGCCTTAGACGAAGACAAGCATTGGCATATTTTCCAAATTGTCGCTCGCAAGCGATCGTAGAACTTTAGCAGAGGGCAAATGCCATTTGCCCCTACAGGTTATTACCTCTATCTCGAAATGAAACCCACTCATGTCAATTGCCAGGTTCCGTCCTGGTATCGAGTTCCGAACGATATCAAGCAACTGCTTTTAGCGGCTGTTGTCTCTTGGGAAGACAGCGATCGCTCGGAACAATTTATCCTGCAAGCATTAGCTCATCCCGAAACGACGATCGACGTTCTCGTTAGTGCCTATCGCTATTTTTTCTATCAACCCAACCACGCCATGGCTCGGCGGTTGGCAATGCAGGTAATGGAAGAAATTAAGCAAGCCGAATCGCTTCCCGACGAATGGGAGGAACTGCAACCGATTTTAGAAGAACGATTGCTCGATCCGCCAATTCGCCTCTATTTAAGTGCTTATACTGCACTAGGAGTAATGCTGGCTCGCTGGGGTGCTTTTCAAGCGGCACTCGAAATTTGTACCCGCATTCAAAGCATTGACGAAAAGAATGAATTTGGAGCCGGGGTTATCGTCAAAATTCTCACGTCTGAAGACAACGACGTACCGTTGTAGTCTAGTTTACCCATTGCTTTTCGCTCGTTAAAATGGCTTCTCAAGACTGGTTTGTAAACGATTTAGGTGACTGCCAACCTCGCCCCACCAAGCGAGAGTGGGATCTGCTGCGGGAACGCTATTACCTCCATCAGTTTCTAACCGAAATTCTCGACATTCTCGCTAACGCTCCCCATGAGTTAGAGGAGTGGGATTATTTACCCCAAATTCGCCTAAAGGTTCGCCAACTGGTCGCGAATTCCTATTGGGTGAAAAGTAACCATTCTCCACCCAACCCGCGCACGGGAGCCCACGTAACGACGCTTTACGACGAAATTGGTTATCCCTTGACGGTGCAAAATGTGGCGACACTTCCCGGAAGTTTGACCTCAATTCACAATCACGGCACTTGGGGGGTTATCTTCCAAATTCAAGGTACTGAATGCCATCGTTTTTGGCGGCGAACTAACAGCAAAGACGAACCGTTTCATATCGAACCGAGTGGCGAACATTTGCTCGAACCGGGGCAAGTTCTCAGTTTCCATCCCGAAGCGATTCATCAAGTGCAAACGGTGGGTAAAACCACATCTGTCACGTTTCAACTGTATGGCGATACCCAACCGAAAGGACGATTTCAGTTCGATCCGGAAACCCAAACTGCTAAAAACTTCTAAGGAGGTCGATCGTGGCTTTTGTTATCTTTTACGAGAAACCAGGCTGTATCAACAACACCAAACAGAAAGCCTTGCTCAAATCAGCCGGACATTCAGTGGATGCCCGCAATTTTCTAACTGCATCTTGGACGGCAGAACGGCTGCGTGGCTTTTTTGGCGATCGCCCAATTTCTGAATGGTTTAATAAAACGGCTCCGGCGATTAAATCGGGTGCAATCGACCCTGAAAATGTCGATGTCGATACTGCTTTGGCGTTGATGCTGGCCGATCCGCTATTGATTCGCCGCCCTTTGATCCAGGTGGACGATCGCGTTACAGTGGGGTTCGATCCGGAACTGATTGATACCTGGATTGGCTTAGATGCAGCCAACCCAGAGGATCGAAAGATTCGCGATCGCCTGCTGGCACAGGATTTACAAACCTGCTCCCAACCTGCGGTTCCTTGCGCTTCAGTTAGTCGATCGCAACCATAACATCGGACGATTTAATCGTGGCGTAAACCTCCTTACCAACTTCTAGCCCCAGGCTTTCGGCTGAGGCTTTGGTAATGATGGAGACGATTTCGACTTCGGGGGCGACGCTGATGACGACTTCGGCATTCACCGCCCCTAAATTCACCGATTTTACCGTGCCTTTGAGGAGATTGCGAGCGCTAATTTGCATGGTAGGATTCCAATGGATAAGGACAACGATAATATAGCATAAAACTGGCTTTAGAAGTTGACTTTTTTTAAAATGTGAAAACATGAAAAAGTGTTTATTTGTATTTTTCTATACAGAAAACTTGCACGGTAGAGGTAAGTATTCAGGTTGATGGTAAAGATCCCCCCTACCCTTATCAAGGGGGACGGAAGGGGGATCTGCCAGCCATTTTGAGTGTCACCTGAGTAGTTACAATAAGAGTTCGATTGCCTGTCGAGAAGGTGGCAATGCGGTATTTCCCACCTGCTTCGATCTCGGACAAGCGATCGAGCGGTTTGGAGTCTCTCATTTTAGAACGAAAAAAATCCCCCAACTATGAAACGTCGCTCGTTTTTGTCTCTATTTTTAACTGCCGCGATCGCCTGCTTTCTCGCCATTGCGTGCAGTGCCACACCGCCAGCGATCGAGGCTGAAGAAAATGGCAACAGCCCCGCGACGATCGCGGTTTCTGCTGCTGCTAGCTTGCAAGATGCTCTCGAAGCCATCGTCCCTTCATTTAATGCCGCTCGTGCTGACATTGCGGTAGAATACAACTTTGCTTCCTCCGGCGCACTCCAACAGCAAATCGAACAAGGCGCTCCGGTGGATGTCTTTTTTTCCGCCGCCGCCAAGCAGATGAACGCCTTAGAAGAAAAAGGGTTAATTTTGCCGGAGTCTCGCCGCGATTTAGTCGCTAACAGTCTGGTATTGATTGCGCCAGTCGATTCGACTTTAGAAATCTCCGATCTGTCCCAACTTAAAGATGTGGAGATCGATCGCTTCGCAGTGGGTGAATTTCGCAGCGTTCCCGCCGGACAGTATGCCGAGCAAGTTCTTAAAAATATGGATTTACTCGCCCCTTTAGAATCGAAGTTTGTCTTCGGTAACAACGTTCGCAACGTCCTCGCCGCCGTCGAAAGTGGCGATGCCGAGTTGGGAATGGTGTATGCTACGGATGCTGCCCTTTCCGATCGCGTTAAAGTTTTGGCAACGGCTCCCGAAGGCTCCCACGAACCGATCGTCTATCCCATTGCTATTATTGCTAACAGTTCCCAACCCGAAGCCGCCAGTGCCTTTATCGATTTTCTTGCCAGCGATGAAGCGCGATCGACCTTCGAGGAATTCGGTTTCATCCCATCGTAACGTCCCTCTGGGGCGTTACGCACCAAGGAGGCTCTGCCTCCAGAATATGAAATCCAGTTAATCAATGCTACAACCCGATCGCCTGAGCGGGCGAAGCATTCACCATGTTTAGTTATCGGTAGAATCGCTCGTTAACTGTTGTGAATGCTTAGCCCCTACAAATACCGTAACTGTTCTAGCGGATCTGAGATCGTATCTCGTCCCTCAAACCTCGTACCTCGTACCTCTTCATGCTCGACTTATCGCCTCTTTGGGTCTCTTTACGAATTGCCGCGATCGCGACGGCGATCGTCGTGATTCTCGGTATTGTTGCCGCTCGCTTCATGCACGGCTATCGAGGAAAATGGCGATCGCTTCTAGAGGGAATATTTCTCGCGCCGATGGTCTTACCGCCAACGGTTTTGGGGTTTTTATTGTTACTTCTATTCGGTAAAAACGGCCCCCTAGGCACGTTACTCGGAAAAATTGGGGTTAACGTTGTCTTTACCTGGTACGCTGCCGTCATCACCGCCACAGTGGTGGCCTTTCCCCTGATGTACAAAACCGTACTGGGGGCCATGGAGCAAATCGACAGCAACGTACAGCAGGCTGCCCGGACGTTGGGGGCCTCGGAACTGCGCCTGCTGTGGCGAGTGACGTTACCGTTGGCATTTCCGGGAATTGTCGCCGGGGCCACCCTGGCCTTCGCTCGCGCCTTGGGCGAATTCGGGGCGACGTTGATGCTGGCGGGGAACATTCCTGGCAAAACCCAAACCCTACCTATGGCCATCTATTTCGCCGTGCAAGCGGGGGCCTTTCGGGAAGCGGCGGCGTGGACGGGGGCCATTTTGGTCATTGCTTTGGGGGGGTTGGTGCTGGCGAACCAATGGGGCGATCGCCGGCGGTACGCTACCAAAAGACGCAGATCCGCGCGCCTGCGGGCTTCTGGACGTTTTCGCCCCTTGTCGGCGACCTCCAATCCGTTGCTGGAGGTGACGCTACGCAAGTCTCTCGCGGAGTTTACCTTAGATGTCTCTTTTGTCAGCAACGGTCAGCCGTTGGGCGTTCTGGGGGCATCGGGAGCCGGGAAAAGCCTGATTTTGCGCTGCATTGCTGGGGTGGAAACCCCGGACGCGGGGCGCATCGTCCTCAACGGCCGGGTACTGTTCGATTCCGATCGCGGGATCGACGTTCCCAGTCGCGATCGTCGGGTGGGGGTACTGTTCCAAAATTATGCCCTGTTTCCCAATATGACAGTGGCACAAAACGTAGCTTTCGGACTGCCAGGAGGGTTGTCCGTTCGCCAACAGCGTGAGATCGTTGAGAAACAGTTGGCGGCGGTGCGTTTAGAGGGAATGGGCGATCGCGCGGTGACAGAACTCTCCGGGGGACAACAGCAACGGGTGGCCCTGGCGCGACTCCTAGCCAGCCAGCCAGAAGCGTTACTCCTCGACGAACCGTTTTCGGCCCTCGATACCCACCTGCGGGCCGCGATCGAGCGCGATTTACAACTGCGACTCCGCCAATTTCCCGGTATTACCTTGTTGGTGACGCACAACATCGAAGAAGCCTATCGGTTGTGCAGTACCTTATTAGTAATGGATCGGGGAAGTGCTAGTATTTGCGATCGCAAGCAGGCGGTATTCGATCGCCCCCAAACGGTGAGTGCGGCGCGTTTGACGGGGTGTAAAAATATCTCCCGCGCGGTGGCGGTGGGGACTTCAACCATTTGCGCCCTCGACTGGAGTTGTACTCTACAAGTTGCCGAACCGATTCCGAAAACCCTGACCCATGTCGGGTTGCGAGCTCACCAAGTGGAGTTTCTCGAGGCACTAAGTCGCAGGAACAAAGTGATGCGAGAAACAATGGTAGAGGCGTGTTTGGGAGAAGAGACGATCGCGGAAAATGGCACTGAAGCGATCGCGCCTCACCCTCAACCCACCCTTACGAACATCTTTCCCTGCTGGCTAGCAATGCAGGGGGAAACGCCGCACCGGATGACATTATATCTCAAACTCAACGCCCCACCTAACAGCCCCGACGACTACCACGTTCAGGCAGAAGTATACAAAAACAAGTGGGCCGTCCTCAAGGAAATGCCCCTTCCCTGGTCGATCGCCATCGATCCGGAACGACTTCTACTGTTAAGGGACAGCGATGGTTAAGTTTTGTAACGAAACGAGAAAAATAGGCCGCCAGGAGTCGAGATCTAGATATCGAGCCCTAACACTCCCTCGATCTTGATGGCTGATGATGGATGTCGATACAGTAGAAGTAGAGTTAAGGAAACTGGCGATCGCGGCGAAGCAGCATCCGCCGAAAAGCCTGAAACGACGGCTGGCCCTCAGCCGGATGTTCGAGATCCTTTTACAACAATCGCAATTGCGATATTTCAAGTTGACGTTTAGGATGGAACCCGGTCTGTACCAATATGTTTATGAGGAGGCTTTAAGCGAAACCATATTAGAGTTTTGCCAGAGGATCGACAACTACCAAGAAACGGATGAGAAGGGCAACCCCAAGTCAGTTATTGCCTGGTTTGCCTTTATTTTAGACATGAGAGCCAGAGATGTGTATGGCAAATACAAGAAAGGAGGGATTACATACTGGCCCAAGTCAAATGGCTGCCCGAATCTGAACGATTTAGAGATGTTGAGTTTGCCCGATAAAATTTTATCAGAATCCCAACAACTTCGACAAGCGATCGATCTCGATATTGGCGGCATTTTTGCCGAGAAGCACGTTCGAGACCGTCCCGATGTCAATTTTAGGACTTTGGCACTGGCTCATATATGGGACGATCGCACTTGGACGGATATTTCATCTGAAATAGGAGTTCCCGTACAAACCTTGTCTCGTTTTTTTCAGCAAACTCTAAAGGAATTTGCACCCTTTTTTAGAAAATACCTAGAGAATTAAATTGTCATGCGGTACAATGGCCGCAGTTGAGGAATATAATGTCTAAGAAGACCCACTTGCAAACCCTTCTTCCCATCAGGAAATCCACCCACGATCGGGCGCGATCGTTCGCGAACCGACAGTTAACGCGATCGCGGTTTAAGTCGGCTTATCTTTCCTGCTTGGCGATGGAGTCGGTTCGCTTCTATCTTGATTGTATGGAAATCGAGACCGCAGCTACTCTCGATAATGGCGCAATCGCCTTACTCGATCCAATCGCCGATCTCCAGATTAAAAATGTTGGTTCTCTATCCTGTCTTCCGGTTCTCCCTGACAGTCAAAATGTTCATATCCCAGGAGAACTTTGGGACGATCGATTTGCCTATGTTGGTGTCCGCTTGAACCGGGAACTTACCGCAGCCGAACTGCTCGGTTTTACCCGAAAAGTAAATGCCGAATCTGTAGCGATCGGGCAACTCAAATCTATGGAAACCTTGATCGAGTACATCGATCGATGGGAACGATCGGTAAAGCTAAATCAATGGCTAGAAAATACCATCGATCGCAGTTGGAATGTGTTAGAATCTGTTTTGGCTCCCCGGCAGATCGCTTGGCGATGCAGAGCCATTGCTACGGTCGATCGTCCCCAAACTAATCCTAAAATTGCTCGCGGAAAACGGATTTATTTCGATAGCGATCGACAAGGAGTCACTTTAATGTTAGAACAAATTGCTCTCGATCGTCAACAGCGAGAGATTTGGGTTGAAATTTACCCTCCCGACGGACAAGACTATTTACCAGCGTTACTTCAGTTCCAGATTTATGACGGTGAAGATGTCAAGGTTTTTGAAGCTGAATCTCGCAGTACGCCGAACATTCAAGTTAAATTTTCTGGAAAAGTAGGAGAATTGTTTACTGTGGCGATTACTTTAAGCAATACTCGCATCTGCGAGCATTTTGTAATTTAAATGCTGGGGTAAAAACAATGTCGAAACGAATTTTACTAACGTTCAACGGGTATTTTGAAACTGGGTTTGACGTTCGCTTGCGAATTGAAGAACTGTCAGTAAAAGAAATATCCAGCCAATTGCCAGAAAATTTAGAACTTGCCAATGCACTAGAAACCCATTGGCAAGATGCCTATCCCAATGTGGACTCGGCGCGATCGCATCAAGAAAATTACTGGGAGAAACTTCTCATCTATCTCTATTTATTAGAGGTTACTGACAGGTCGATCGACACAGAACTTGGCATTAAAGAAAGTCTAAACTTTCGCATTACCCTACAAAAAGTGATTTACGGTGGCAGTATCAATCACTGCAAGCAATCGGCACAACACTTGCAAAGTCTGTTTAACTCCTGGCTGATGTCGGAGGATTTTTTTCCGGTTCGCGACGAACTGTTGGTTCATTTTGCCAACGCCGATCGCGAAGCAGAAGAAGAGACGATCGTCTTAATTCAAGCCAGCGATCGTCGCATCCAAAAGTTACCCTGGCATCGCTGGAATTTACTGCAACGCTACCGCAACGCACAAGTCGAATTCGTTCTCAGTTCTCTGGATTGGGAAACACCGCGATCGCAATATTCTCCCCGAGAACGAGTCAAAATTTTAGCGATTTTAGGCGATAGCGATGGCATTAATGTAGACGGCGATCGTCAACTGTTAGAAACGCTTCCCAATGCGGAAGTTACTTTTTTAGTCGAACCCCCTCGCCGCTTAATTAACGATCGCCTCTGGCAAGGTGGTTGGGATATTATCTTTTTTGCCGGACACAGCCAAACCGAAAATGATGAAGGCCGAATGTTCATCAATGCTGACGATAGCTTAACCGTTAACGAACTGTGGTACGGTTTGAGAAAGGCAGTCGATGGCGGTTTGCGAATTGCCATTTTCAATTCTTGCGATGGTTTGGGTCTGGCTTGGGAACTGGATGATATTGAAATTCCCTTGACCGTTGTCATGCGAGAATTGGTTCCCGATCGCGTCGCACAAGAGTTTCTCAAGAATTTCCTCCAAGCCTTTTCTAGTGGCAAATCTTTCTACTTGTCTGTGAAAGAGTCTCGCGAGAAGTTACAGGGACTCGAAGACGAAATACCTTGTGCCAGTTGGTTGCCAATAATTTACCAAAATCCAGTCGAAGTCCCGCCAAAATGGGATGAGATGTTTGCAGTTTCGCCATCACCTCCACCCCCTCCACCACGCTTATCTCTTTTTCGCTTCGTGGTTGCTGCCAGTTTCATCATCACCAGCTTCGTTTTTTGGGGACGTTGGCAAGGTCATTTACAAGAGTGGGAATTGCAGGCTTACGATCGCCTCATGCAGCAGCGACCCATGGAACAAATTGACGATCGCATTACCATCGTCAGCATTACTCCCCAAGACGTAGAACGCCTCGACCAACCTTTAGAAGAAAAAGGTGCAAAAACCTTGTCGAACCGCACTTTAAATACTTTAATCGAAAAAATCGAGCAGCATTCGCCAGCCGTTATCGGTCTCAATTTATTTTTGCAAGGGGAAATCGAACCCGAGTTCGCCAGCTTGAAGTCGAGTTTGCGATCGGGGAATATTATCCTTCCTTGTCGAGTCGCAACCGATAATTATCCTTCTGTTTCTGCAACACCAGATGCACCCAATAGCAGTGTTGGTTTCCATGAATTCGTTGTTGATAATGATGACATCGTTCGACGTTATTTAATGGAAATGACCGTGCAAGATCCGCAGCCTTGTCGAGAAAATCGCATTCATGCTTTCACTTTCAAGATCGCGGAGCAATTTGTACAAAATAACAAAAGCGAATTTCGTGATGATATTTTTAACGAGAACAACTCCAAAAAGTTCCAATTAGTGAAGTCTAAGCAGGGTGGATACCATCAACTTAAAACCACCATCGATCGTAGTGTCGGCGACGGCGTTCAAGTTATGCTCAATTATCGACCCTATCACAATTATCGCCAGGATATTGTAGATGTACTTTCAATTGCCAAGGTTTTAGACGATCGCATTTCTGAAGACAAAATCAAAAATCGAATCGTACTCATCGGACGAGACGATCCTAACACCAGTTTAGGCACGCCTTATAGTCGAGAACTTCCGGTTTTGTTTTTGAACGCGCAAATTCTTAGCAATATTCTCGATGTTTTTGACGGTAAACGTCCGGCAATTTCGACCTTAGTTTGGTGGCAAGATGGCTTGTGGATGTGGATGTGGTCGTTGCTGGGTGGTATTGTGGCCTGGAAAGTGGGAGACAGCGATCGCCTCTGGGGACGATCGCTCTTGAAAATCGTCGGTGCAACTGCTATTCTTTGGGTGGCACTACGAGGACTGTGCCTATATTTTCTAATCCAGGGATACTGGCTGCCGTTCGTGCCATCGCTGTTGGCATTGCTATGTGCTAGTATAAGCATAACGGTGTATGTACGGTTGCGTAAAAAACGCGACTAACTGGATCCATGCTTCCTGTTCTCCTCAATCTTCTCGTTGCGATCGCCATTGGGGTTCTATCTGCGATGCAGGTGCGATCGCTGTCTAGCAGAAACGATCGGTTGTTTTTCAGTAGTACAAACTTGAGGTTAAGCGAAGGTTATCTTGAGACATTTCAAATTAGTGTAAATGAAGGGCCAGATGGACAGCCAGACGATCTAGGTTCGCCAGATATTCCTTTTATTCCTCGCCGTGACGATCGCGATCGAGAACCCGGCGATCGCACATCTCCCCCAATTTTTGGTGGCGACGCTTGCGAGAATGAGGGAGAATTGGAGTTAGCTGCGTTGGTTCCCGGAGAAGAGAATCGTGCATTTGTCAGCCGGACTTCGCGATCGCATCCCACATTTTTCTTCTACGTTCCCTACGAGATAGAATCGTCCTTAGTGGCGGAATTCTCCTTACTCGATGAGAACGGCGATCGCGTTTACCGACAACAGTATTCTCTACAAGGTACGCCGGGAATTGTTCGCATCGCTTATCCCGAAACTGCACCCGCTTTAGAAGTCGATCGCGACTACTATTGGAATTTTAGCGTCATTTGCAATCCAGACGATCGAGCCGACGATCGCTATGTTAGCGGAACCCTACAGCGAGTCACTGCTAACAAAATTCCTTCGCCAAACGCGACACCGGAAGAACGGGCGATCCTTTACGCGGCAGATGGTTTGTGGTACGATACTCTCAGTACGATCGTCGAGGAGATCTATCCAGAGGATCCGCAGCGAGCCCGAGCCTTACTCGATCGACTGTTTGCATCCGACGCAGTGAATTTGGCAGGCTACGAAGGCGAGCCGATCGTGCCTTGCTGTAGCGCGATCGAAGAGGAGACTTCTAGTAGCCAACCAGAGTAAAAGCGGCCCAATGTCGGGGTACCCTATTATTAGGCGTTGCTTGTTCGATGAAGTTTTTCTGTGCCAGTTGCAACGCCTCGGCTTTGCTGACGTTCCCGGCGCTCAAGTTGTGGTAAAATGCGTCTACGATCTTGTTAGACTGAACTTGACTGACTTTCCACAGTGGCGCGATCGTCGCTATGGCTCCCGATTTTACCGCCACTCCTGCCAATCCTAGCACAGCCCGATCGTCCCCGGAAGCCGTTTCGCACGCACTTAACACCAGTAAGTCAATGGGATCGCGATCTCCACGTACCCGAACTTGCAGCAAACTTTCCAACTCATCGAGAGAGAGGGTATAGTCATCAGATGCGTCGTCGGTGAAAATAAATGTCTGTTTGGGGTTGGAACTAAACTGTCCGTGCGTAATAACATGGACAACATCGTAAGAATACTGAAAGAGGCGATCGCGAAAAGACTCTTTCGTAAACGTCGAACCGTCGAGTGCTGATAGAATGTTGAGGGTAGAAACATCGCGCAGGTTGTCTCGAACGCGATCGATCTGAGATTGCACTCCACTTAAGTCGTCAAACCCCTTTCGAGATTGGTGGGATCCGGCAACTAACACGCGAGCGCCATGGATATTAAACGATTGTACCTCAAACAGTTGCAAGCTCGGGGTGACAGCGACCGCTTTTTTTTGGATAATGTATTGTTCGCCATCGTGAAGTGCAGCCACAGACAGCTTCCGAAAGGGTGCATCTAAAATAAAGGTCAGCGTTCTAGCGGCTTCGATCTCTGTTGCAAATGGAGCGATCGTCCATCGATAGACCGTTTGAAAAGTTTCGGTATCGTTGCCGAGACTGGAATCTTTTTGGTCGATATCGAAGTCATCTAAGGTTTGTTGTAACAAGTCCCCATTCACTGCTTCTACATGATACAGCAGTTCGTCGCGATGGGCAACTTTGACGATAACAGCAACGCGATCGGGAAAGGCGATCGTATAGAAAAATGCCAGTTCTGGATTCGCTTGCGTCAATTCATCGAGTTTGTTGGTTAAATTAGCAACGGGATCGCGATCGTCCCTATTTTCGTTTCCCTGTCGATTTGCAAGTGGGTTGCAACCGAGGAAGTTCGCCAGTTCTACCAGTTGCAGCGAGTCGATATAGTACAGCGATTTTTGTAGGTTCTCTTGACTGGGAACGCCAGATGTTTCTAGCAGCAGCAGGCGCACTAACTGTCGGTACAGGGGTTCGATGTTGTCTCGAAAGGAGAAGCGAACGTCTGTATTGGAGACAAGTAGATTTTTCCGCACGTTTTCTAGACTTTGGACTGCGGTTTCATACAAGGCGATCGTGGTTTCTAGATCGCGATCGTCCCCTTTCATATACAATCGTCCTAGCTGCCATTGCCACTGATAGGCCATATCCCAGTCAGACTGAGATTGTGCAATTCCCAACGCCTTTTCAGTTAATTCTTTAGCATATTGCCATTGTCCGTTCATTTCGTAGAGTTCGCCTAAAAAACCGAGTGCGTAGGATTCCAGTCGCGCATCCCCTAACTCTTTCGCTTGGGAAACTGCACTGTTCAAAATCTCGGCAATGTTTTGGAGATCGATTTCAAAATTATCTAATTCTATTTCAGTTTTAGCGCAACGAACCGCTAGCGGAGAAACATACACACTCGGCAATTCTAGCTGATTTTGACGTAAATACAAACAAGCCAAAGACCGAGAAAAGTCAATTTGCTGGTACACCTCTCGTTCGGAAACGTTGGTATTTTTAGATCGGGTACTGAGTTCTCCTGCTATTGTCTGAGACAGTGCCGAAATCTGGCTGTTTTCTGGATCGCGATCGACCAGAAATCTAAGTAAGTGCAACCGCGATCGCAAGCGAATCTCGTTCGTCGGAATTTCCATCGCTTTCTCATAAAATTCGATCGCGTCGTCTTCGTAGGATTGAGCCGTTTCTGAGTCGCCAAACTCTCGATAGCGATCGCTTAAATCTCGGTTGACATTGCCTAAACTGATAGCAAGTTCGCCCCGAAACTCAGAGTCAAGATTGCCAAGATCGTCCAGACGGTCTAAAATAGTCTTAGATACATTCAACGCACCTAACTGTCTCAGAGTATCTGCCAAACTTTTCCACAGGCGATCGTCGGTTTCAATAGAAGCCTCCGCCAGTTCGCCAAAGAGAGTCTGGAGATCGCTTTTTGCGTCGCGACGTACCAATTCTAGACAGTCTAATTCTGCTGCATTAAGATGTCGTAAGAGTTGGCGACAGGCTTGATAGTACCGTCCCGATGCTTGTAGTGTCCTAATGCGATCGAGAACATGGGAACCGCGATCGCTATCTCTCATCTCAGACTGCGCGATCGCGAGGCGACTGTCAATCGGAAACGCCATCGATCCTACAGCGATCGCGGTCAAAGAACAGCCAAAAAGCACCCACGAGAAAGAACTGTTTTTCTTCATTTTTGATAACACCCTTATGGTTCGCGATCGGGATCCCCCCATCGCAGATTTTCGCACCCCGGAACTGGAGTTTGTTGGGAACTATAAGGCGTAACTCCTGTCGAGTCAACCGTCAGCGAAACGACACCGTTGTCATCGACAATCCAGCCTTGTGCTTCTGTATACGAAGAATTGCTGTCCGGTAGGCGATCGAGGTCGATCGCGTCACTCGGATTCGGTGGCGATCCTCCATTTCCTACATTATAGAACGTACTGTACGTTTCCGTGCGAGCAACCCGAGCGCAGGGATCGCGAAGAGGGGCGATCGCTTCGAGGCGTGGTGTTTCCAATACCCCACTGGTGAAATCGACATCGGGCGTTTCTAATATCACTGTACCACTAAACTCCGGGCCGCGATCGGAAGTCGCTGTAATGTCGCTTTGGGGTGTTGAAGTTTCCCGAAATGCGGTTCCCACAATAGCTAAAGCCTCAATGGACACTCGTCCGCCAAAATCGTTCGTTGAGTTGGCAGTGATATCGCTATTTTCTAAGGCTGCCAGAGTATCGGTGGTAATGTCAATATTTCCACCGCGTCCGGTTGCGTTGGTGGTAATGCTACTGGTTTCTCGTAGTTGTAAGGTTCCTGTTTGCAAGTCAATGTTGCCAAAGTTTCCTCCGGTCGTTTCGGCTTCGATCGTCGCGTTTCCTAGAATAATGCGATCGGCAACCACTTCTAAATTACCTGCTGATGCCATGTCTTCTAGTGCAGCTACCGTCACTTGCGCACCATCTTGGAGGATGAGTTCGTCAACTTCTAATCGTAAAGAACCTGCATCACCAAAGGAAGAAGGAGGCATTTCTTCCGGGTCTCCATCAAACAAACTGCGAGCAATAATACCACTTGGAGAATCAGGAAAACGAGAGGGTTGTGAAATGCCAGTTGCTTCAATACGATCGGCAACGATCGTAATGTCTCCAGCATTACCGGAACTGCGAATCGTGGAAGCCGTTACTTGTCCGCCGCCGCCAAGAAACAAACGTCCGGTTTGAATATTGATGCTTCCTCCCTGTCCTGTTCCTAGAGTGTTTGCCGAAATATCAGAGGAAAATCGACCGTTGACAGTTGTACCAATCACCTCGATCGATTCTGAAGCATCGATCGTGATATTTCCTCCTCGACCTTGACGAGTTCCAACTCCAATAACACCACCATCTCGGAGTACAATCCGATCGGCATTAATTTGTATGCTGCCAGAATTACCAGCATTCACTTCAGGAAAACTAGACCCAAAAATTCCACTGGCGAACAGTCCACCACCTCCTTCGACTAATGGTTCGGATTCGCCATCAATTTCAATTGAAGAAGCCGCGATATTCGCAGTTCCAGCCATACCCGAACTTCCCGTTGATACTGCGATCGATCCTCCGCCTCGAATTGCGATTTGTGGTGTCGTAATATTGACATTTCCCCCCGAACCCGACCCACCAGTAACGGCAAATAAACCACTACCAACGAAATTATTAAACAAAGTATCTTGGATGTCGATCGATTCTGTTGCTTCTACAATTAGATTTCCTGCGGGTTGAGGCCCGCCAGAACCCGCTACAATCAATCCATTACGAAGTTCGAGGCGATCGGTAAGAATAGTGATGTCACTACCTCTAACAAGACTGATTTCGCTTGATACGCCTCCAATCAAAGAATTTTCCGCAACAGTTAACTCCTGAGATTGTATGGTAATACTGCCGCCTTCAAAGGTTGTTGTAATAATTCCAATAATCGAACCGCCTCCAACAGAAACCCGATCGCCAGTGAATTGAATTTCTCCGCCAATTTCGTCAGCTAAGAAAATCGCCTCGGTCGCATCGATTAAAGTCTCCCCAGAAATAGTAATATTGCCAAAGTTGGCAACATTGTCATACTGTAAATCCCAGCCTTTATCAACTGGACTCAGACCAACGAACTCACCTTCTACAACTCCTCCGATATCGATGCGTCCGGAAGGAACTCGCAGAAACCCCCCTTCAATGTTAACATCTCCACCAAGGAGTGCTAGCGTTTGTAAGTAGGATGGAAGTCCTTGAGGACTTTCGGTTAGAAGTCGATCCCCATCGCTGTTACGAATTCTGTCAACTAACTGAATAGCACGATCCCTTGCTTCGTTAGCAATTTCTTGTGGAGGAATAAATAAAGATCGATCGATAGGATCGAGACGGCTCGGTTCGGGAAACTCTAGTAATGGCTGTCCGAAATTGGGGCCTAGTACCCGAATATCGCCGGGATCGGCTCCAAACTGCAAGCCAACGGGAACGCTAACCGTAAGTAGAGGCGATTCGCGAATCGCTTCTACAGGGTTTGTGGAACTAAATTCAAACCCATCAGCAAAAACAAAACTATCTGCGGTGCTGCCAACAAAAGAACCACCAATTTCTAGGCGAGCATTTTGTCCGAAGAAAATACCGTTGGGATTGAGAAAAAATAGACTGGCCGTGCCTTGCGATCGCACGAGTCCGTCAATATTGGAAATGGAGTTTCCGGTGACGCGAGTAAAAATATGGCTTCTGTGCCTGCGGGCACCGAAAACATCTCAAAACTATGGAATAGGTTCGTTCCCGCGATCGACCCGCCATCAATGGTTAATGTATTGCCATCTGGCGTAACGATTGAGTTGACAGGTAAAGTGGAATCTGGGACAATTTGAGCGGTGACGATCGCGCCATGAAAAGGCAACGTACAGCCGATGGCGATCGTCGCTTTTTGCCCGAACCCGTGTTGTAGTTTTCTCCAACTGTCAAGTTTCATGGAAAATGCTCCTTGATGGCGAACAGAAAGGGCGGTTTTCGATTTCGATCCGCCCTAGGGCGATCGCGATTTTAGCCGCGACTGGCATCATTTTTACGCTTTAAATAGGATACCATGCCGATCGCCCCAAATACTAAAATTCCGGTGGTAGAAGCAGGTTCGGGAACGTCTATCGTCGGAGGAAGGATAGGAGGATCGGGAATAGGGCCAGGAGTGACGGGAGTGGGAGAAGTCAAAAAGACGTTATCGAGTCCAGAGGTATCCACTGCTAATGACAGCGACCAGTCGCCGCGAATTTTTAATACCTGTAAATTGGAGAGAACCGATTGCATTTGAGATTCTGTTGCTTGCAAACCCGTCAGTCGATCGACCCATCCGGCTGCTGCGTTCAGACCGATGCTGTAAGAAGTCCAGTCGTCATCCGGTTCGTCGCTAAGTTCCAAACCCAGTACAATACTTGATGTTTTGATAACAACATCGCCAAAATCACGGATAAAATCTGGTGTATCCGATAAATTGGCTTTGAGGTCAAAACTCAAGCTACCATTGTAGAAACTCGATTTGTCACCCAAAAACTTCGATGGCGCAAAATAGAAATAAGCCTCTGCTTCTTTCTGGTCTACGTCACCAATATAACCGCCAGGATTGCCACCAGAAGAGAAGTAATCGGGGGTGTCGTTCGGGTTGGTGAAAAAGATTCCCGTGTCGTTACCTTTCACCGTCCAGCCTTCGGTACTGGAGTCGAACGTACTGCCAATTTGTGCGGCTTGTGCGGTGGGTGTGAGGGTGAAACCAGCGACGATCGCGGCGATCGTCCAGTTAAAGCGTTTTAGACTCATGGGTGAATACTCTCGATGGAATAGGGAATGGGAGAAGAGACGACAGCCAACGGCACTCGCCTCCTACTCCCTACTCTGGTTTCGCATCCCTTTTTTCCCGCAACGGCGCGAAATTGTAATAAAACTTTACAAACTGGCAGCGATCGCGTCTTACTCGCACTCGGGGACTGGCGTTTGCTGGGAACTGTAAGGCGTAACCCCTGTTGAATCAACCGTCAGCGACACCACACCGCTTTCATCCACGATCCAACCTTGTGCTTCTGGAAACTGAGAATTGCTGTCTGGTAGGAGATCGAGGTCGATCGCGTCACTGGGAGGGGGTGGATTGCCACCAGTTCCTACATTAATGAATTGACTGTACTCTCCCGTCTCGGCAACGCGATCGCACGGATTGCGAAGGGTTGCGATCGCTTCGAGGCGAGGGGTTTCCAATACCCCACTGGTGAAATCGACATCGGGCGTTTCTAATATCACTGTAC